>JAUXAD010000024.1 GCA_030620045.1 archaeon | reverse complement strand
AATACTAGAAGAATTATCCAGAGCAAAAAAGCAAGAATTTCGCTGTTTTTTTTAGTTGTTTCTATTTTAATTGTTTCTTCTGGTTTAATTATTATGATTCAGGGATTTAAAAAATCTAATAGTGAAAATAATGCTGCAGAAGCAGAACTTTTTTTACCAAATAATGTTGGAGGTTCATTTAGTTTTGAGAGCTTAGATGAAAATGAAGGGGATGATGATAGAAACACTTTTTTTGGGAGTAGTGGAGGGGGTGGTTCTGGTGGGGGGTCTAGGAAGGGAAAGGAGAAAGATGAAGGGTGTGATGAGGAAACAATTGAAACTAATCAAGAACTTCTTGAAACAATAGTTCCTGATAAAAGTCCAGAAGAAAGATTAGAAGAAATAAACAAAAAAATTAAAGAAAAAGGAGCAAAATGGAAAGCAGGATTAACACCTAAGGCATTACTTTCTGTTGAAGAGAAAAGAAAGTTATTGGGTAATTTTATGCTCCCAGATAAAGATAATCCAAACATAAAAGAAGTTTTAATAGCGACAAATGTATCAAGCCTTCCTTCTTATTTTGACTGGAGAAATAAAGATGGAGAAAATTGGATGACTTCTGTTAAAGACCAAGGTAGTAGTTGTGGTTCTTGTTGGGCTTTCTCAGCTGTAGGTATAGTGGAAGCTGCATACAATATATACAATGATAATTCTAGTATTGATTTAGATTTATCAGAACAACAGTTGGTTTCAGATGATGGCATGTGTTGTGATGATTGTGGAAATTGTGAGAGGGGAGGATTCATGGGCAACGCACTTTATTACATTAAGCATGTTGGAATAACTAATGAAACTTGTTTCCCTTATACAGCAACAACTGCTACTTGTAGTTTATGTCCGGACTGGCAACAGAGAAAATACTATATAACAAATTATTTCAAAGTAACTCCTAATACAACTAAAACTTACAAGCAAGCGCTTATGGATTATGGGCCACTATCTATCGGAATAAACCATTCAGATATGTTTTATTATTATACTAGTGGAATTTATGAAGAACTGGGGTTTGCTGGTGCAGACCATGGTGTAGTTCTTGTTGGTTGGAATAATACTGGTGAGTATTGGATTATCAAAAACAGTTGGGGAACTGGTTGGGGAGAAAATGGTTACGCAAAGATGGCTTATGGTGATATTGAAAAATATAATTATGTTTATGCAGTTAACCTTTCTATTGAATGTTCTTATAATTCAGATTGTGGAACTGATGGTTATGGAGGAGAGCTATTTTGTCAGGAAGATAATGTCTGGCAAAATTATATAACCCATACATGTAATAATGCTGGAGAATTTGTAGCATATTGCTCAAATTCAACTGCTCCTAAATTAAATGAAAGTTGTGGAGAAGATTATTGTGATGATTGGCAAAACAATTATTGTGAAGGAGGATATGTTCATCACAATAAGACATGTTATTATGAAGGCTGTTCTGGTGGGGCTTGTTTTTCTAATCCGTATTGGGAGGAAGAAAAAGTTGAAGAATGTGGAGAGAATTATTGTGAGACTTGGCAAGGCAATTATTGCAAAGGCAATGATGTATATCATGAAAGAATATGTCATAATAGGGGTTGTTCTGATGAAGTCTGTTTTGATAATATATACAGAGAAGAGCAGCTTGTTGAAGTATGCCCAAATGAATGTACTGGAGGAAGATGTAAAGTATTGGAATGTATAGAAGTATGTACTTGGGGGGGATGTTATGAATATTGCGAGTGGAAATAAAAATCAAAGTATTTTTAAATAATAGTTTCTATTAATAATTATAAAAATGGTGATGAAAAAATTAAGTGTTCTTGTAGGAGTTTTGTTTTTAATGATTTTATTTTTAGGTGTTGCTAGTGCTGCTGATAGTTGTAGTATTAAACTTAGAACTTCTTGTACTGGAGATAGCTATGTTGTAATGGGATTGTCCTCTGACGAAAATGCTCATGGAGAATTTCCTGATGAAGAAACTTATAGTCATGTTTTATGTTGTAATTTTGGAACAGGAAATACAACTTGTTCTCCACCTTCACATATTCATCCAGAATATGATGATAAAGTCTCGGCAAATAAAATTATTGGACTTTCTTCTATAACAAATGCTCATACTGAAGTTCCTAATGAAACTAATTATGAAACAGAAGTTTGTTATGGAAGTTTTCCAGAATATCTAGTGTGCATAAATGCTAGTAGTTGTGGCAGTGACTATTCTATGGAAGTACTTTCTTTATCAGATTATACTAATGCTCATATTGGAGGTTTTGCTGATACAAAAATTTGTTGTAAAACAATTAAGTGCAGAGAATGGGACGTTAATTATTGTTATGATTATGATTCCAAAGACGAATGTAAGTTGGATCCTTGTAAAAAAGCAGAGGCAAGTTTGCCTGATATAAACTGTGATGAAGTAGGAATTAATTGTTTTTGTTGGTGGGACATAACTGAGAAAATATGTGGTCCTTCTTATGGAGCAAGTGATCTTCCACGTTGTGGGAATAATGAGATTGATCCAAGTCTTAGTGAAGAATGTGATGGTACTGCTATGCCATTTACAGTATGTAGTGGTGGAAATGTAGATTTATGCACTGGAGGGACTGTATCTTGTTATCCACCAGGAGATGATAATGAATGTACATTAGATAGAAGTGGATGTACAGGATGTGTTGAAGAAGGATTTTGCGGTGATAACACAATTAATAATTTATATGAAACCTGTGATAATAATAGTTTGAGTAACAAAACATGTGCAGACTTTAGTTTACTGGATGGTGATTTAGTATGCCATCCACAAGAACATGCTAAAAATTGTACTTTTGATACAACTGGGTGTATACCTCTTGAAACTCATCCTTCAAAAATAGGAAAGTGTAATTATAAAGAAAATACTGATGATAATTGTGATGATAGATTCTTGACTTATAATTGGACAGCTACTTGGATATGGGACCCAGAAAATATTTTTGAAGTAAATCCTGATGGAGGAGATTATATCACAGGAACTGATGGAAAATGGCATTATGACCCTAATGAAGCATCTAAAAAATGTATTGGTGGAAGCAATACTGTTCCTTGCCCAGCACAAATTCAACTTCCATTTTTTGGTTCTTATAGTATAGTTGTAATACTGGTATTAATCGCATTAATTTATGTTATATTAACTTGGAAGAAAAAGAAGTTTGATTCTAAAGGAAAAGTGAAGAAGAAATAACATTTATAAAACAAAAACCCTATTAGGTGTTATGAAAAGAGGACTTGTATTTTTGTTAGTATTTTTTATATTAATTGGAAGTATAAGTTTTGTTTCAAGTTTTAGTTCTGAAAATATCGGAAATTTAAGTCATTTAATTACTACGCAATATGGACCATCTGATTACATTAAAGGCTGGATAAATATCAGCTTAGAAGATGAACCTACAAAATCTGTTTTTGAAGACGATGAAGGTAATTCGATAAATTTAATTGATTTGTTAAATATAAATAAGGATTTGGGATATGATGGCTTTGATGACTTTTCTTGTACCCCAAGGAATTGTGAAACAGATTATTCTGCAACCAATCCGCAAACAGAAAAGACTTTTAGTTTAGATAAAGGAAACTTTACTATTTTTGGATTTGAATTTACTGGAAAACTTACTGCTGTAAATTCTATAAACTTTACACTTGAAAGTGATTCTCCTCCATCTTGTGATAATCAGTTGAAAATAGATTTTTTTAATGATAAAACAATTGTTGTTGGGAATGACAAAACATTCGATGAGCAAATTTGTGAAGGATCTTGGAACCCTTATGGTTGTTTTAATAAGAGTAAAAATACTGAAGAGTATACTATAAGAGTTACCCCCCACTGTCAAAAAATAAGACTTACTGAATCTCCTGGATTTAAAATTGGTGCATGGGTAAAAAAAGAAACTGCTGGAACGAAAAAATTAACAATGGAGCTTCGTAATTACGATAAAAGTTGTAAATTAACTATGGGAGACATTTCAGATGAGGGAGGAGAGATTTCTTGTAATATAGATTATTTAATTACAAAGCCAGAAGATTATTATGTTTGTATTTATTCTGATGATGGAACTGGAGAATATAGAATTAGAGGAAATGAAAACCCTTCTATGGGCTGCGGTTTTCATGGAATTTCTATTCCATCTGAAACTCCGGGGGCTTATCAAATTTTTGCTAAAGGAAAAATGTTTGAAGCATTAAGAGGATATCCTTTAGAAATATCAGGAGATACTCTTGCAGAAGAAGCTCATGAATATATTACAAAAACATATGGAGGGGGAGCATATGTTGATTGCTCATCTGGTTGTGTTGTTCCTATAAAATTTATTTCAGGAATGAATCAAAATATAACAATTAAAAATTTAACTATAAAGTATGAGAAAGAGGGGGTAGGAGAAGTAACTAAAAAAGATTTTTACGATTTAAATACTACTACTGCAATAGTAAATGCAGACTTTCAAAAACTATATTTAGATGGTGCAAATTTTTCTGTTCCAAGTGAAATTGACAACCATACTTTTGAATTGACTTTAAATGACATTGAAATATTTTCAGAAGAAATATCTGTTGAAAAAGTTCCTGAAATTAAAAGTCTGAAGCCAACAACAACTGCATCAGCATATCCTACTGAATTTGAAGTGACAATTGAACCTGATGGGAATATAACTGAATATGTGTGGGATTTTGAAAATAATAATGATACTGAAACAACGGCAGTCAATAAAGTAACTTATACTTATGATTCTACAGGGACATATAAATTGGAAATAACTGTAACAGATTCAAACCAAAGGAGTTCTTCTAGGATTTTTATTATTACTGTAGGCACTCCAGAAGAAGAAATAAACAGAAAGCTAACAAAAATGCGAACAGATTTAGAGAATGTAAAAGCACAAATCAATGCCTTTAATTCATTTCTTCAGGATAGTTTAGAATCTATTTTAGATATTAATGAACTTGATGAAAAATTAACAGCGATTTACACAGCCAATGCAAGTGCTGTTAATGAAAGTGACTATAATCAAATTATGACTGATTTATTGAAACTTGAAGGAGAACTCCCAGAATCAATTACAGAAAGTGCAAGTGCTGATTCAATTTCATTTTATCCTGAAGAAAGTGATATAG
Organism: archaeon; assembly: GCA_030620045.1. Taxonomy (GTDB): domain Archaea; phylum Nanobdellota; class Nanobdellia; order Pacearchaeales; family GW2011-AR1; genus JAUXAD01. Next base: position 6,946 of record JAUXAD010000024.1, on the reverse strand, counting down.
ATTTGGATATTCTAAAAGCAATCGGTGGTGGAGATTATGATACTAGTAATGAAAGCAAGTACATTGATGCTGTCCTTGCATGGAACCAAGAAAATGTAGAAACAAAAATTACCTTTAAGGAATTATCTGCTAAATACAAATATTCTGAGGGGGCTATTTTAAGGACATTTGAATTAGACATAAACAAAAAAAATGAAGAATATAATCCTTATCTAATTCTTCGTAAACTTGATAATCTTGAATTCAAAGAAGATTATTCAGAGAAAAACGAGTCAGGATATGTTTATATAGATTTGACAGATTCACAAACAACAATTATATTTTCAACAACAGAAGATGTTGATTTTGCTGACTTGCCTGCTTTTATTTCTCCGAGAATTAGCGAATTATCAATATTGGATGGAGATGAAGAAGAAAATGAAACATTACTAAAATTGGCTATTTTTATTTTAATCATATTCTTATTAGTCATTATTGGTTTTGTCTCATATATAGTTCTGCAAACATGGTATAAAAAGAAATATGAGAGTCATTTATTTAAAAATAGAAATGATTTATACAATCTAGTTTCATATATTCAAAGTTCAAAAAAGAGGGGGCTTGAAAATAAAGATATTATTAGCAAATTAAAAAAATCTGGATGGAAATCTGAACAGATAACATATATTATGAGAAAGTATGTTGGAAAGAGAACCGGGATGTTTGAAATTCCAGTAGGAAAAATTTTAAGCGGATTTAAAAAAAAGGAAGTTAAAAATCTTCCTCCAGGAAGACCTATGAGGAATTTTTCAAGACCAAAAACTTTTAATTCAAGAGGAACTAGAAAAAGATTTTCTTAAAATATAATTTATCACTGAAATATTTATAAACTTACATGATAAATTTATAGTATGGTAATAAAAATTTTTAAAAATTTCTTTAAAAGAATTTTCTCTAATATTTTCAGGCATAAAAAAGATATAAAATTGGGTTTTTATGGGCCACCAAATGCTGGGAAGACTAGTTTAGCGAATAGAATCTGTAAGGATTTTAGCGGGGAAGAAATTGGCAAAGTTAGTAAGATTCCTCATGAAACAAGGAGTGTGCAATTTAAAGAAAAAGTTGAAATAGATTATAAAGGGAAAAAAATGATTTTCAAAATGATAGACACCCCGGGAATTGCTACAAAGATAGATTATGAAGATTTTTTGAAATATAAATTAAAAAAGAAAGAATCTAAAACCAGGGCGAAGGAAGCAACACAAGGGGTGATTGAAAGCATAAAATGGCTTGATGATATGGATATTGTTGTGGTTGTTTTGGATTCTACTGAAAATCCTTATAATCAGGTGAACATTACAATCATAGGGAATTTAGCTGCGAGAAAAATTCCAGTTTTAATTGTTGCCAATAAGATTGATTTGAAAAGGGCGGATATGAAAAAAATTGAGGCGGCGTTCCCAGAATATGATGTTGTGGGAATAAGTGCGAAATATGGTGACAATCTTGAAGAGTTTTATGAATCAATTTTTAAGTTATCAAAAAAAGTGTAAAAGTAAATAATAAAAAGCATATATTATAATATATATTATAAAATGAGTAAAAAAAGAGGCAAGGATTTAGGAAGAATAAAAGGATTTGCAATCCAGTTTATTCCTTATTCAGAAATTAGAGATTTGGATAGTAGTCGAAGAATTAGAAAAATATTGGGGATTATATTAGGAAATAATATTTTAATTTTGCAAGGGAAACTAAGAGCTGAAGAAGAAACAAGACTTATCGAGGATACCATGGCTATGATTGGGCATGTTCAAAATTTTAAAGGAATAGAACTCGCAGTAATTTCTGGGAATGGGAAAGAAGGATTTTTTGGAAAAATGAAAAAAGGGATTGCAAATGCTCTTGCTGGAGGAGATTTAGGAGCCATAACAATTATAGGACCTGCGACAATTGTTAAAGAGATTAAAAGAAATCCAAAAAAGATTGAGTTGCTGTTGAATAAGTAGATAAATTTATTAATGTTAAGCCATTTCTTCTGCCATGCCAATGTCATTCCCTGATTTTGGATTGGTATGATTAATAAATAGCAAAACCAAAAAATGCCACACCAATGTGTTAAATGTTCGAGAATTATTCCTATGGGAAATAAAGAATTGTTAGAAGGGTGTAGCAATTGTGGGGGCCATTTTTTCTTTTACATAAAAGATGAACAATTGCAGGCGATAAAAGAGAAACCTCTTGAGATTCCTGAAGAAGAAAAAGAAACAATTGAAAAAGATATTAGAGAAATGGCAGGGATTACTGAGGAAGATACTCCGGTTATATTGGATTTCGAATCTGTTAGAGTAACAGGAGAAGGAAAATTTGAGCTTGATATTGTAAACTTATTTAATAGAAATAGGCCATTAATTTATAAGTTAGAAGAAGGGAAATATATAATTGACTTAGCTTCAACATTAAATCAGAGTGTAAAAAATTTGAAGGAGATTAAAGATCCAGATGAAAAAGAAAATTGATTCTATCCTAAAAGAAGTTTTAGCAAAAGTAGAACCTCCTAAAGAAGAATTAAAGATAATTGAAAATTCTCTTAAAGAATTTTTAGGAAAGTTTGAGAAAAAACTTAAAGCGTTGAAAATAAACGCTGAAATTTTTGTTGGAGGAAGTTTTGCTAAGAACACGGTAATAAAAAAAGATTATTATGATATTGACATTTTTATTCGATTTGATAAGAAATACAAAGATGATGAAATTTCAAAATTAACTAACAAAATATTAAAGGGATTTGTGAATGTTTCTGTTATTCATGGTTCAAGAGATTATTTTCGAATAAAAATAAGCCCATCTTTTTCTATTGAAATAATTCCAGTAATAAAAGTAAAAAATCCACGAGAATCTAAAAACATTACTGATTTGTCTTATTCGCATGTTAATTATATAAAACGAAAATTAACAAAAAAGATGTTAGAAGATATAAGAATTGCTAAAGCATTTTGTTATGCAAATCATTGTTATGGTGCTGAATCATATATCAATGGTTTTTCAGGATATGCTTTAGAATTGTTAGTGTATTATTATGGAAGTTTTCTAAAGTTTATCAAAGCTATTAGCAAAATGGAAGACAAAATCATTATAGATATTGAAAAGCAATACAAAAATAAACAAGAGATTCTAATGGATTTAAACAGTTCTAAATTAAAATCTCCAATTATTTTAATTGACCCGACATATAAACAAAGAAATGCTTTGGCTGCTTTGTCTGAGGAAACACTTGAAAAGTTTAGAAAAGCTTGTAAGAAATTTTTGAAAAATCCATCGATAAAATCTTTTGAAATTAAAAAAACAGATTTGGAAAAAATAAAACAAAATGCTAAAAAGAGGAAATATGAATTTATTTTATTAGAAGCAAAGACAGACAGACAAGAAGGAGATATTGCTGGAACTAAATTGCTGAAATTTTATAATCATCTAAATGATGAAATTTCAAAATTCTTTGGAATAAAAAATAAAGGATTTAATTATAATGGGGGAAAATCTGCAAGATATTTTTTTGTTGTTGAGATGAAAAAAGAAATTTTAGCTAAAGGGCCGAGCGTGAAAGATAAAAAAAATATTAGAATGTTTAAGAAAAAACATAGGCATACTTTTGAAAAGTCTGGGAGAATTTATGCCAAAGAAAAAATTAAATTTGATATTAAGAAATTTGTAGATAGTTGGAAAATCAAAAATAAGAGAAGGATTAGAGAGATGGGTGTCAAAGGATTGAAAGTTGTTGGGGATTAATTTACTCGAATTTATTTCTAAGAGGATTAAATTTCTTCCATTTTTTAAATCCCTCTGTCTTAGAGGGAGGAAGAGATTGTTTATCAAAAAGTTGATTGTACCATCCTATCCTTTTTAAATGTCTTGCTTCCTGAGAAGGGAGGAAATGTTTTATTGTTATATTATTTACCCAAAGTCCTTTTAAACATGTGTCTAAAAATTCCCAGCAATACTTTGCAAATGCAATGTCAGGAGAAAGTTCAAATAATCTTTCTCTATGAGCTGATGCAGGTGTTTCTCCAATAGGGGAATAATGTTCAAACTTAAAGTTATAAACTTTTGCAGGAAATACATCTATGAACTTACCTAATTCTCTAAAATCATTTTGAGGTTTTTTATGGGTTAAAAGTTCATCTGCATCTAAAATTAATGCAAATTTCGTTCTCACATTTGTTAGAGAAAAATTCCTAGATTCTGCATATCCATCAAATTTATGATCAAAAACTCTTAAGTTAGAATAAAGAGCACAGCATTCTTCTAAAATTTTTCGTGTTCCATCAACTGAACCTGTATCAACAATTACTGCTTCATCAACATAAGGAACATGAGAATCGGCAAATCTCTTTATTCCTCCTGCAGGATTATTCTTTTCATCCCTAACAATGGCACATAATGAAACATCATTTAGAACTGTTTTTTCTTCTTCCATGTTAATTAAGCCAAAGCTTTTTCAAATAAAGAAGCAAAGGCTTGTGCAAAAAAGTCAGAATTAATCCAGATTGCAATATCCTCCTTTTCTATATCTTTTGATAAGTAGAATAAGATTTCTTTTCTATCTATGATGAAAAATTTAGCATCAATTTTTACTTTTTTAATTTTCATTCCAAATTTATTTTCTATTTGTTTGATTAAATCATCATTTCCTGATAGAGCAAATTTCACCTGAATATTTTCTTTTTTCAGAACTTCGAATGTTTGCTGAAATATTTTTGTCTTTGATTTTATCTCCTCAGCATTTGTGCAGATTATTACTTCTTTTTTTGCATTCTGGAGTATTTCTCTGAGATAATTAGAAATATTTGATCTTCCTTTTAGTGCTGCAGAGATATTCTCTCTTTTTACAGGACTTCCTCCTCCCTTATATAACTCTTCTAACTTAGCAAATTCATCGGTATCTTTTATCTTTAAAAGATTCTCTATTTTTTCTTCTGCATTTTTTCTAACATTATTCTTTAATTTTTCAAGAATTATTCTTGGTTTAACTCCAATATATTTAACTGGTTTTCCTAATTTTACAATTGCAAATCCTTTTTTTTCTAAAGTTTCTAATACATCATAAGTTCTACTTCTTGGAACTTTTGAAATATCTGCAACTTCACCAGCTGAGGCAATTCCTCTTCCTATCAAGGCTAACCAAACTTTTGTTTCATAAGAATTCAAATCAAAATAGTCTTTGATTTTATTTATTAGTTCTTGTTTTATTAACATTTTACTATAGAAATCATACATAGAATTCTTTTATAAATCTTATGTTTTTGTTACTTTCAGGGAGTGGGAACAGTTAGATAATACTAAAATATCTCAAAACATAACTTAAAATTATTCCTACAAAAATTCCAGCTGTGATAAAAGGCATTGCGGGATAGAATTTCTTTTTCTTTGCGAAGAAAAATAAGTAACCTAAACCAAGAGTTGCTCCTGCAATAACAAATAATGCAGATGCTAATCCCAAAGTTTTTAACATAACTCCTGCGGCGATTATTGGGAATATGACATCTCCTCCTCCAAGAATTGCAATATTAACTTTAATCTTTTTGGCTTTTGATTTTGATTTTTTGCTCTTTGCTAAACTTCGCATCTTCTTTAATTTTAACCTCATCTTTTTTGAAACATAAGGGACAAAAAATCCTGCAAATATTTTTAATTTATTTATTTGGTATTTTGCCATTTTTTGCATGAACCCTGAATGCCATACTGCCCATATATCATAAACTGAAATTAATATTAAAAGAACAATTATTGTCCAAATATTTAAAATAGGGACAAAAACTGCAGCGATTCCAGGATAAATAAGAAGCTCTGTGGCATTATGTACTAAAAAATTTCTTCTATAAATTTTGATAAAAGCAAAAGGAAGAGCAATAACTGCCGGGATTATTAGTGCTACAATAGGGTGAATCATGAAAGGAACAATTTTCTCAAATGCATAAATAGTCAAAAATAAAGCAATGGAAACTACAACAAAAAACCAAGCTTTTAAGACAAATTCAAACTTAAATTTGCTTAATAAAAATAATAAAGAAATTGCAATTACAAATGCTATCAGCAAACTAGGGAAGATGCTCCAAAAGCCTTTGTTTGTTTCTATCTCTGGAGGCTGAATCCAAGAAAGTTGAGGATTTGAGACTTCCTGTATTGTTCCGTTAATTTCCTGTTCTACATGAAAAATATCTGCATTTAAAACAGCCAATCCAATAAACTGAGTTATGATGAACATTGATAAAAGAATAATTGTAATATTAAGATTATGTTTCATAATGGGAAAAGGAAAAAGAAGTTTTTAAAGTTTTAAATTTATCTCTACCTCTGTTCGATGATTCAAAAGTCGGTATTAATAAATAAATTTGTCGCTGTTAAATCATCTCAACCTTAAAGTCTCCAAAGCTCTTGGGACATTTGTTTCTGTTCTGTTGAGTTTGTAAAGTGCTGACGCTAAATCTAAAGATTTTGAAACTTCACCATGATTAATAATTATTCTTTTTGGTTTTGGTCTCATATTATTAAAGAAAGCGAGCAATTCATTTCGTCCTGCATGAGCACTGAAACCTTCAATAGTATGAATTTCTAAATTTACTGCTACTGTCTCTTCTCTTCCATCTACCATCATCTTTGTTTCTTTGATTCCTTCCTGAACTTGTCTTCCTAAAGAGCCAACACCTTGATAACAAACAAAAATTATTGAATTGTTTTTATTTCCTGCAAATTCTTTGAAGTATTCAACTGAAGCGCCACCTGCAAGCATACCAGATGTAGCCAAAACAATGCATGGGCCACCCTCAGTAACTTTTTTTCTTTCTTGTGGTGAACCAACTCTTGAGAAAGATTCTGAAACAAAGGGATTTTGGTCCTGGAAAATTTCTGACCTGACTTTACTACTTAAAAAATCAGGGTAAGCTGTATGAATGGCATTAATATCCCAAATCATACC
>JAUXAD010000001.1 GCA_030620045.1 archaeon | reverse complement strand
TTCTCCAACTCCCTCCCAAAAATACTATCTATATATCTTTTTGTAAGTTCAAGGCTTTGTTTAATATAAGGAGAAAGATCATATTTATCAGCTAAATTCAAAGCAGGCTCAAGATATTTTTTTATCCCCCCCTCATTAATTGTGAAAATTATTTTTCCTCCACATTTAGGACATACTCCAGTTAAAGGAGGCCTTCTCATAATTTCATTACACGCAACACATCTAAAATTTTGCATAGAAAATCCTCTTAAATTACCTTTCAAATCTCTCATAAAATGCCTCTCAATAATCAGCCGTGCAGTATCTGAAGTGTCAACAGCTCTAATTCTTTCGACAAGCTCCATCTGATGTTGAACTTTCTCTTGCATTGTCTCAAGTAATTTATATGAAGAGCAAGCAACACCTTCATTAAAATTAGAAGTATCATGAGTAAACCCAACATTAACAAAAGGATTTTTCCCTTGCTCTAAAATTGACTTAACATTATTGATTTTTACTTTAGATGAATGTTCTCTTTTTTCAGCAAGCTGATAAAGTTCTAGAGGATATTCATTAACAAACTCAAAATCTAAAATTTGATCATCAACTTCTCCAGCATCAATCTTTGCATTTAAAACTAATGGGGCATCTTGAGTTCCTCCTCTATGACTAGGTAAAAATTCCTTTGAAAAATTTAATAAAGTATCTCCTAAAAGCATAACAGCGAGCTCATCACCATCACAATCACGCCTAATAGCTGCATGCATATATGGACTAGCAAGTAAACCCAAGGTATTTGAAAAACCAATAAATCTACAAATAACTCCTGCACAATTATGTGGCGCCATGCAAACTCCTAATTGCCCAATTAAATCTTCTCTTTTCTTAACATTATAAAATGGTTTTAATCCATAAAATCTCACAAGCAGATCATCGATAAAATTGCATATTCTAATAAAAATATCATCAGCCCGTTCATCAAGTGATTCTAAAGCACTAGGAAGAAGAATATCATGAGGCATTAATTCCAATATTTGATTTTCATCAACAAGTTCTTTTCCAAAAATATCTTTATCATATCCCAACTCTTTTAATTTTTCAATACTTACAAAAATTTCTTTTGGTTTAAATGAAACTAAAGGCAATTCAGTTGCATCAAACCTAATAGTTCCGTCTTTATTAACTTGCAAATCATATATCGCTCTTAAAATTCCTTTGGAAAGATTCTCCATCATATGCCCTGCTGAAGAAGTACCTCTAACACCTTTAATCAAAAGTGGAACCTCTCCATTTGTAAGACCAAGTTTTTTTCTTGCTCTTTCAAAATAATGATTTATATCTAAAGACTGATTATAATAAGGCTGCCCTTCCTTCTCTTGTTCTTCATCAATTTTATTAAAAGATTTACCCTTAGTTTCATAAAAATAATACATCTTCTTACATTCAGCCCCACAATCCTCACAAATAAAATAAATAGTTTCTTTTTCACATTTCTCGCAATAATAAATCGGAAAAGCACTTCTCACTTCACCCTCTTCACACGCTGCCTGTACACTCCTAAGTCTACCTCCTTCTTTTCCAACAGGAAACAAAACATTCGGACTCCCAGTTAATTTCCTAAGCTTTGCTTTTTCTGGCCGACCCATTCTTGTTCCAATAAAATCTCCTGCCTTGTCTTTAATCTCAAAATCAGAAACAGAATTTATTATTTCTAAAACACTTTTATCTAAATCAAACTTTTTAGTATCCAAATTTCTTAAATCATCTTTAAATTCAATTCCTAAATTAACAAATAAAGCTTTACTATTTTCTTCAGTTAAAACAACATTCTCAATTGTAACATCATGTTCAACACCCAACAACTCCAAAGCTCTTTTCCCTAATTTAAATTTTTCTTGCTCATCATCATTATATGAAAAAATAATCTTTTTATCAACTCGTGAATGTTTTAACCATTCAAGCAATCCTAAAAATTCTTCCTTAGAAATTTCTGTCCAATAAAAAATAAATTTAGGGTGTAATGGAATTTTATATTTATCACTAAACTTCACAGCTTCCTCAAAAGAAATATTAAAACAATCCACATCTTTCTCAAGCTCAGAGTCTTTTTCTTTTAAATCAAGGTTCCACCATTCTTCAACATAACCTGGTTTCACCAAATCAGAATTTCTATTAGCTACATCACTAAATGGAAACAAAATATCTCCTAAATAAATTATTTCTTCAACATCTGGATAAAGTTTTTTTGCCTCTTCTCTATCTTTAATTTTTTTTACACTTCCATTAATCAACTTGACTATCGGCCCGTCAATAGAATCACATACAGTAGTAACACATCCCTTAGTTGGTTTTTCTATTTTCAATTGAGTTCCTGTAGCAATAAAACCATCTGTAATCGCCATTGTTGCAGGATGAACTGAAGCAGCACTAAACCCATTAACTCTTCCTCTTCCATATCTAAACCTAAACCCTCCTGACCTTGAAGGATGCCCAAACACTGGCCTGCCAGCAACTAAATCTTTAATATAAGTTGGAGAATCATCTGTCTTTCCAGTATCTCTTTTTTCATGTAACCTAATGTATTCTTCTAAAAAATCAAAACCAGTTGATTTAATCCCATCCTCTTTTGACTTATTCAATAATCTCAATCCTTTAGCTGCTTTCTGTGCCAAACCTTCAGCCATAATTAAACAAAACCCGCCCCTCAAAAAATTAGTCTCTACCCTATCTAAATTCTTATAATTAGAAACTTCTAATTTCTCAGAGGCTTCCCCACTAACCTGAATAGGCATATTTTTAGCAAGAAAAATCATTTCTTCTTCAGTCGGCATATACTGTAAATTTGTAATCCTCTCATGAAAATCAGTTAATTCTGTGGCGACCCTCTTTATTTCTTCTTCTGTAGGATCATATTTAGCATATCCAAATAATTCCCTCAAATAATCAATTAACATTAAAACAATACAACTTGCAGTGGTTCCTGCTGACCTTATAGGTCCTGAAAAATAAGCTACAAAATATTCTTTTCCTTCTTTTGTTTTATTTAGTTTTAATTCAGTAAACCCCTCAATCGGCGAAGAAACAACACCCAAAGTAGCATATGAAAAACCAACCCTAATCCCTGCATCAATCGCTTCAATTAATGAAGAAAATTTACAAAATTTTTGTTTTGCAATTTCTTCTGCGATTTTAAACACAATAGTGGTATCTAATTTTCCATATTCTCTTTCTAATTCCAAAATTCTTTTATCGATTCCACAACCAGTCATTTGAGGATAAATCGTGCTTATAAGTTCAACAACTTTTTCAGCCATACTCATTGCTAAAGGAATTTCAACTTTCTCAACAGGATCTAACCCTTTTGCCCTCGCACTTTCAGCTAAAGAATAAACTTTCTTAATGTCTTCTTCTAACTTTTGAAAATATTTTTCAATGTTCATTTTTCAGAATCTTCAAATATAAACAAGTAATAACCAATCAATTTAAAGATTTATAATTATTATTGAGAAGTAATACATTAAATCTTGATTAATTCTGTGGTGTATAAATAAGAGAAAGTATCTCCTTCTCACCAAGACGAGATCTATATTTAAATGCGTTTCCTTCAAATACCAAATCATAATCTCCAAAAAGAGTAGGGGATTTTACTATAAAGTCTACAGCCTCTGAAGATTCTAATAAAGAAGCATATGGGCTAGGTTCAGGTTCAATTGGATAATATTCCCCCATACTAGAACTTAATTTAACAGGATACTTTCCATTCCTTATCCAAGTCTTACCTCTTTCAGAAGAATGGTGTTCAACAACAGGAACTTTTCCTTGAATCACTTCTAAACTATCACCTCGAGAAACTTCTAATTGAAGATAATTATTTTCATCTGTATCAAAAAGCTCATTTCCTGGTAACACTTTCATCATTACACTTTTGCCTTCAATAGAATGAATTTCAAAACCATTTTTAGTTTCTACCACTTTATTTCCATTATAATCAGATAAATCAACATTAGAATCTGCAAATAAAAGATCTCCTACTTGTTTAGATGCATCAAATCTTCTTCCATTATGTTCAATTATCCCTTTCGTAAGAAAATATCCCTCCTTATCAATAATTAATTCTCCATCTTCTTCATCATTATTTTTTAAAACAAGACCATTTAATTTTATATCATTCCCTCTGATTGTAAGAAGATTTTCGCTTCCAGCAAATATATTAAACAGATTAGAAAATTCTGTTAAATCAATCCCATCAGGAACTTGGATGTCAATTCCAGAAGGGATAGAGGGGAAAGCAAGAGTCCTTTCATCAAAGAAAATTCTTGAGTTGGGCGGAGCAGGAAGGGTTTCCCCTTTAAAAGTATATTCTCCCCCGTTACTATTAACTGTAAAATCAGCCCTTATAATTTTTCCATCTTCATCTAAAAAAATATAAGGAGGATGTTTTGGACTTTTTTGTGGTTCTATGTTTGTAAACTCATCTTCTCCTATATTAAGAAAAGAATCTTTCTCTACAAAAGTAATACCGATTCCCTTTTCCTTTTTTTCTGGCTTACTAAAAATATCATAAGATTCTCCATAATGACTTATATTATAATATTCCACACCATCTCCTATTAAATATCCTTTTTCTAAACCAAATATTTCTCCAATATCCATAGCTTCTGATACTACACTTTTAATTTCCCTATCCATTAAAATATCATTATAACATCTACATAATTGTTCCCTTGTAATAAAATCTTCTTGTATATTCTCAATTTTATGTTCTGGTTTCCCTATATAGCCACTAAACCATACATCTGAAAAAGTTTTTTGAGCCACTTCAGGCCATATTTTAATTGGACACATTCCTGTCCCCCTCACATCATTTGAGAATTGCCAATTTCCATCTTTGTATATATAAAAATAAAACATTCCATTTACAAGTCTACCTCCCCAAAAACACGAACCTTCTTGTGGTGGAAACTCAGTTTCGCCTCTAAAACCAAAGGTCTCATCTTCACCATTCACAATTTTAATCTCGCTTCCAAAAATACAAAGAACCACAATAATTCCCAAGATTAAAGTGAGAATTTTAATTATTCCCAAGTTCTTTTTTCTCATTCTCCTACCCCATATTTATTTGCAAAAATAAATTCAAATACTTTATTATTTATCTTTGAAGTTTCATCTTTAACAATAAACACAATTTCTCCTCCACCATAATCCAGCATATCAACATACAAATCATTCTTAACAGAAATGTTTAAAATACAATTTAAGCAAACACTCTCACTTTCACGCGTTAATTGTTCATCTATTATTTCTTCAACAGCATTATAAATAATTCCTAATCTTACTGGGATTTTTATATTTTTAAAATCTTCAAAAATAGTTGTATCTTCTCCTTTTGTTACACTCAAAGGATATTCCACATTTAAAATAATTTTATCCTCTTCAATTTTTGTTTGAGTTTTTATTTCTCTTTGTGTTATTTCAAAACCGGGAAAATCTAAAAAGTTTTTAACACAAAAAGGTAAATTTTCATTTACATAATTTGAAATCTCGATTTCTATTTCTTCCTCAGAAGGCATATAGCTTTTGTTATTTGAATAATAGTAAGGAATTTCTAAAGCAGTGGAAAAATTTGGAGTTGAAAAATAGCCTCCTTTTTGACCAATTTCATAAACCCCTTCATTACCTGTTTCTTCTATACAAGATTCAACAAAAACCTTAACTCTTTCACTTTCTGATAAAAAAACATTCTTTAGCAAACCACTTCTTAAAATAAAAAAAGCACTAATTACCACAACGATAATAACAGCAATTATAATAAATATCGTTACCTGCGAACGTTTTGACTTTGGACAGAAATTAATACCAATAACCGAAGTCAAGGCGCGAGTTCCTCTTTTTCCCATTCATTATAATAATTTTCATACTATATAAAAATTTGGCTAAGTTAATTTATCATAATGTTTATTCTAACTTAAAAGCAACATTGCAGCTTCATATTTTGGTTTAATTATTCTCTTTGATTCTTCTAAAGACAATTTTTCCCAATTTCCTTGTAATTTTTTTCTAACTGAAATTCTCGCTTCCCCTTGTGTTAAACCTTCATAAACAAAAGCTGCCTTAAATATTCCCGGCAAAGAATCAAAACTCACAATAGAATCAGCATCTGCAAGTATCTTCTCTTCAGTTGTTTTTCTATTATTATTAACAGAACCCCTATGATTTAAAATACAGGCTTTCACCCTTCCTATTTTTCTTCTAGGATACCCTAACTCCATTAATTTCTCTTCTGCTATCTCTGCTCCAGTAATATGGTGATTTTCTCTACCATAAATCGTAGAACCAATATCGTGAAACCACGCAGCTAATCCAACAATTTCTACATCAGCCCCCAACCTTTCAGCAAGCAAAACAGCATATTTATACACAGGAACAAAATGAAACTCATAAAGCTCTTTTCCATACTTAGCAGTTGGTTTTCTACATTCCTCCTCAACAAACTTCCTAACTTGTTCAACAATATTATTTTCCATCTCATTCAAAATCCAAAATTTTAACCTCCCTTGTTTTTAAATTAAACATCGGAACTTTACAAAAATCAGGTTCAGAACCCATTTTCTCCATATAGGGTGTTAAAGCTTCCCAACTTGAAATTGAAATAAGTAAAATATTATTATGATAAGAAACCCCACTCTTATGGGTATGAGCAGAAACAAATATATCTGGAACATTTCTTATCATTAAAGCATCCTGTTCAAGAGGGAAATATTGGACAGAAGCATGGGTTGGAGCCAAATGCCTGTTTTTCAAAAGATATTTCATAATTTCTTCAGGACAATTCATTGCTTTTTTCTTCATTAATTTAGGAATATTATCTGCATAATAAGGAAATGAAAATCCATGATAAGTTAAAATATCAAAACCAGAAAAATCTCTTTTTACTCCAATACTAACTTGGGCAGGATTCCCTGTAAGCAACACATTTTCCATATCATAAATAGACCAAGCATATTTCTCATCTAAAAGAAACTGGGGCTCCATAAGTCTCACACCATCATGATTCCCTGGAGAAATTATTATTGTAATGTCTTTCCTTATTTTCTTAAGTAATCCTGCAATTGCTATAAATTGCTCCTCAATATCCATTATCTTCAAATCTTTTTCCTGATTGGGATAATTCCCTACTCCAGTAATTAAGTCCCCAATAATAAATAAGTATTTTATCTTATCAATCTCAGGAGTATTAGGAACTTTGCCATTAAGATAATCAATAAATTTCAAAAAATTCTTTTCTAAAAATAACTTACTTCCAAAATGTAAATCTCCAATAAATAAAGCATATTCTTCAACAGAAGATTTTTTTCTTTCAAAAATTATCGATTCAGGGAAAACAATATCATTTGCAAAAAGTATTTCCCTATTCCCAGAACCATTAAATCCAATTACTGAATCCAAAGCTATTTCCTCTGCTTTTTCATAAAGCTCTGGCTTATTTTGATTTATTAAAACCCTAATCTTCCCAGTTAAATCCTCTATTTCAAGTAAAATATTTTTATTTTTAGTTATTCTTTTATTAGAAACCATTCCTATTATAGAAATCCCTTGCCTATCTCCAGAAATTTTATTTATTGAAACTAAATTATTTAATTCAGAATGCTCTTGTAAAATATTTCTCATCTCAGAAAATCTATTTCTAAAATATTTAGTAAAATCTTCTATTTTAGGTTTTTTACTAAAAGCAGGAGCAGTCGAAAGGATTTTTACATCATTTTTTTGCAATTCTTGAGTCGAATCTTCTTTTTGGTCAACTTTGAGAGAAGGGTATGAAACATCTTGTTCTCGTGATATTTCAATACTTAATCCAAGTTTAATTTTTAATTTTTCGAGTTTTTTTTGATTTTCTTCAGGAAGAGTTAAAAAAAATTGATTTACTTGCTCCTTATTTTCATAGAAAACATTTTTTGTTATGATCCTTTGTTGTGTATGGCTCTTAATTTTTTCAATGATCAACTTTAAAGATTCCAAATCACTAGTCTCGCTAAACAAACTCAAAACTTCTTCATCTAATAAAAGTCCTTTCTCTAAACAAAATTTCAATATTTCTTGTGTATTCATTTTAAATTAAAAACAAAACCATTCCTACTCCAAAACCAAAGAGGGGGATGCATATCTATAGGATTTATGCCAGAATCCTTTAAAATACTTCTCCATCTTTCAGATATCTTTTCTTTTGGAAAAGATTCTGCTTCTTTTTTATTTATAACCCCCAAAATAATAGAAGATTTAGTGACATGCGTATCTGGAGCAATCTCGATAAATTCTGCATTAGTTAAATCAATTCCCCCATATTCTCTCAATATAAAAGACCAGTAATTAAATATTTTCGGACCAGATAAATAAGGGAATCCTTTTTTATGTTTATTTTGAATAATCTCTTTTAATTTCAAAAAATCATTTTCAGATTCCTTAACGAGATTTGAAAAAGAACCAAAGTTTCTGAAAATAGTGTCTGAAATCTTCTGCCATATTTGAATATGCCTATTTGGTTGCAAGGCTAATCTATATTTTGTTAAATAGTTTCTTAATTCATCTTCGCCAAGTTCTAATGATTTTACAATATCAAATACTATTTTAGTTTTAGGATCATTATAGGTCTTAAGCGCCGCTTCCCAAAGTTTATAACTATCTCTCTGATAATTCAAAGCCATTGGTAAAGTAAAATAAGCTATTCTTAATTCCTGCTCATCATCTGAAAAACCCGGATTCGAATCTTCGGGCATTCTCACTTGACCAAGTTTCCCTAGTTCATAAGCCTGCAATAAAACTTTACAATTATCAACTATTTCTCGTGTATTCATTTTATTAATTATAACTCAAAGAATCTTTAATAATTTCTTTTGCTTTCTCAATAAGATCTTTTGTAATTGCTAATTTTATTTCTCTCATTCTTCCACCTCTTCCTTTTGAAATAACTCTAACATTAATAATCCCAAGCATATCAAATTCTTGAATTATATCACTTATTCTTCTCTGTGTTAAAACTTCTGATTTATTTTTAATACACAAATCTTGATAAAAATTATATACATCACCTGTAAAAATAGATTTTTCCTTTTGTTTCTCAAATAACTGAATTATAGAATATAAAACAAGCTGGAATTGTTTTGGCTCTGATTTAATAATGTCCAAAATTTTATCTCTTTCAATTTTATCATTAGCTTCATCAATATATTTTAATGAAACTTTCTTAGAACCATCTCTTTCAGCTAATTCTCCTGCAACCCTCAACAAATCCAATGCTCTCCTCGCATCTCCATGCTCTCTTGCAGCAAAAGCAGCACATTTAGCGACAACGCCTTCCTGAAGAACATTTTCCTTAAACACATCTTCTGCCCTTTTATTTAAAATTTCTTGTAATTGCAATGCATTATAAGGTGGGAAAACAATTTCTTCCTCTGAAAGCGAACTCCTAACCCTTGGGTCAAGCTCATCCAAAAAAGTCAAATTATTACTAATACCTACAATACATATTTGGGTTTTAGAAAGCTCAGAATTTAATCTTGTTAAATTATATAAAAAATCATCAGAAATTTTTTTAACAGTTTGATCAATTTCATCGAGAATTAACACAAGTAATTGTTTTTCAGAATCAATAACTTTGATAAATTGATTATATACAGATTGTGTAGGTAATCCCGTAGCAGGAATTGTACTTCCCAACTTTTTAATAAGTTCTGCTAAAATTCTATATTCAGTATCAGAAACTTTTTTTAATTTACAATTCAAATATTCAATTCTTAGTTTAAAGTCAGCATCTTTCTTAACTCTTTTTAAAAGTTCATCTCTAATGTATTGGATTGAAAGTGTCTTTCCTGTACCTGTTTTTCCATAAAGAAATAAATTACTTGTTCTTTCACCCCTCAAAACAGGAGCAAGTATTGCAGCAATTTGCTTTATTTGTTCACTTCTGTGAAGAATAATTTTGGGTTGATGATTAGTTTGTAAAATAGACTTATCTTTAAAAATATTATTCTTATCAAAAGATTCGAAAATTTCATCAACTTCTGCTGTCATTTTAATATTTCATTATTTAATTACTTTGTCAAAAATATACTTCTCCCACGTCTATTTCCTATGGAAATTTTCTTAGATTCATATATCTCAACGATAATAAATTGTTTTATTATATAAATAATTATAACTACTAAAAAAGAAAAACACCTATATTTCTAATGGAGGCTTCATTTTTGGCTATTTTAGCTAAACATTATTATTATTATTATTATTAATAATATATATACTATATAATATAAATATTTATAATAAATAATAAATAATAAATAATAAGAATTTCTTTTTTAAATATTTCTATATGAAACCAAGGGGTGAGAGAAGATTCCTAGAAATTTTATAATTCTAAAGATTTAATAAATATTTAAAAATTAAATATATATTTTTAAGTCTATTTGTATACTCTTAAATCTATTTAATCTTACAGAAAAGTTTATAAATTATTTTCTTTTAACTTTGATATGCAAAACAACAAAAACCTATTTAGTGCAATTTTAGAAAAAATGATTGTAACTAAGGAAGGTAAAAGATTAGGTTTTGTTAAAGATATAACTTTCGAAACTAAATCTGGGGAACTTATTAATATCATTGTAAAAGATTCAACACCTTATACAAAAAATCTTAACTTAGAAAGAACAAATTCAAATGAACTTTTAATTCCTTATAGTGCTATTATTGCTATAGGGGACTTTGTCATTGTTTCAGAAGAAGATTTAATTTAATAAAGACCGCCACAATATTTAAAAATACTTTTTTGATTAAAATAAAATGCGAATTATAGGATTTAATTTCAATAAAATTAATATAGAGAAACTGAACGATACAGTGGAAAATCTAAAAATTAATACAAAAATTGATGTTTCTGAAATAAAAAACATTAAATCTGATTTTTTTAAAACAAAAGAAGAACTTGTCGAAGTTAAATTCGCTTATAGTATAAATTATGATCCTGATTTTGCTAAAATAGAGCTTGCTGGAATTGTTCTTCTTGCAGTCGAACCTAAGATTGCAAAAGATATTTTAAAAGAATGGGAGAGCAAAAAAATGTCTGAAGATTTCAGAATTACACTATTTAACATTATTTTAAAGAAATCTAATTTAAAGGCCCTTCAATTAGAAGATGAAATGAATCTTCCAGTGCATATTCCACTACCTTCTTTGAAAAAAGAAGATCAAGTTTCTGAAAAAAAGAACGAATAAACTTCTTGATTACTCCAAACCTTTAAATAAATCTTTTTATTTTTTAATCTATGAAAATATCTGAAAAAAAAAGAGAAAAGATTTTAGAGCAAATTCTTGCTTTACTCTATTCAGTCTTTCCTAAGCCTCTTTTTACATCACATATTGCCCAGGAAATAGCTAGAGATGAAGAATTCATCAAGAAACTTCTTTTAGAGTTAAAAAATAAAAAATTAGTTATTGAAATAAAAAAAAATCCCAAAGGAATTTGTTATTTGAAAAGATCTAGATGGAAAATAAGTGATGTCGTATATCAAACATACAAAAAACATCAGGATTTTATATAAAATTATAAATAATAGAATGTTTTCTTTTTCTAATGGATTTAATTAAGGACGCATTCCAAAAAGTAAAACAAGAGATAACCTCTCTAAAAAAAGAGATTAATTCTCTAAGATTAAATTTAACTGAAAATAGAAAAAAAATGATAAAAATATGTGAAATTGTTAAAAAAATAAACAAAAAAATAGATAATTTTAATCAAAATAATACTATAGACATTTCGACAGACAGACACATAACTTCGACACATTCGACACATCTTCCAACACATAATGTACCTTTAGAGACCTTAAAAGGCCAAGATATAGGTACTTCCACTGGAAGCCAAGGGGCTTCGACAGACAGACAGACAGACAAACAGACAAACAGACACACCCCAATTTCCTATGGAAATGCAGAAAATTCAATGGAAAATGCCTTAAACATCTTAAATTCTCTTGATAATATAAGAAAAGAAATAAGACTCAAATTCAAAAGGCTTACAGAACAAGAATTTTTAGTTTTTTCAGCAATATATCAATTAGATGAAGAATTAGGCTATTCAGACTATAAACTTCTCTCAGAAAGGCTAAATCTCACTGAAAGTTCTATTAGAGATTATGTTGGAAGACTTATAAAAAAAGGAATCTCCGTCGACAAAACTAAAATCAATAATAAGTATATTAGATTAAATATTTCTAAAAAACTTAAGAAAATTGTCTCACTTCCCACGATTTTACAACTTAGAGACTTATAATTAGTTTTCCTCTTCACCGAATAACTATAATCCCTGCTATTATATTCTCACTTTTGTATACTTAATACTCTGAAACTCTCTGTTTAGAGCCCTTTTTATTATTTTTAATCCTCACTTTTGTCTTTTTAAGCATTTTTTCTTTGACTTTTTCAGGAATAAACACTCTTTTTTTACCATTTCTTTCAATTGCTTCTTCTATTAGGCCCTCACTTTTCTGTTTTATTGTATTTATTTGCCCTCTAATAGTAGATCTTTCTTTTCCTAGCATAGCTGCTAAATCATCATAACTTAATTTCATATCTGTATTTAGCAAGATCCAAAGTATTGCTCTTTCAGTTATTGAAAATTGGTCTAATTTTGGTGTTTGAACACCTGTTTGAACACCTGTTTGAACAGCATAAACAGCTGTTTGTTTATTGGACAGCTGTTTGTTTGTTTTAAACACCCCACTAGATTTCAATTCCCCTATGATGGAAATTATATTTTTTAAACCTTCAAGCTCTTCTTTTATCGTCGATAAAACGTCTTTTATGTCTTCTATTTCTCTTTTTTGAAAATTTTTTTCAGAATCAAGGTGTTTAATCCAACCACTAACAGAAGCCACATCTTTTTTTACAGATTCAAAACCCTTTTTTGTTTCTTCTTTTACTCTTTCAACCTCTTTTTTTCCAAAAAACCACCCAAACATGATAATCTTTGCAAAACTAACTTTAAAAATCTTTTGTTCCCGACGATAAAACTTCTTTTCCTTCGACGGTAAAGAGTGTCGAAGACCCAGGTTTCTTATGGAAAAACAGCTGTTTGTTCAAAAAAACACCCTTGGACAGCCTGTTTAAACAGCCGCAAACATCTAACAGCATAAAAAGCTATCGAACTAAGGTAGCCTTAGTGCACAACCCGCGCCTAATAAATTAATTGAAAAATTTAAGAGGACTTATATAACTACAACCTTGCACACTCTTAAGCAAATCCTATAAGATATTATTGAGACACTCAAATGAATGGCCTTCATAACAATAATTCTTAAAAAGGGGAATTATATCCTAAAGCAATGCGAATACAATTACAAGAAGGAGAATGGTACATTCTTGATGGAATCTTACATCAAGTGGGAGTTCTAAAGAAAGATTCTTTAAATCTTGAGAGACATAATTTAACTGGTGAAATTTCTCATATTGTAATCAATCAAAAAGATACATCTTATGCTTCAATCGTCCCAATAGAAGACATCCAAAAATATCTTTCTGGTGTAAGAGACCATATCTTAGGAATTGAAAAAACTATTGCGCAAACCTCACCTAGGTTCAAAAAACCAGTTCAAAGAAGAATTGATGCAATGGAGCCCGGATATAGCGAAATGGATTAATCAAATTTCTTTAATTTTTCCTTTTCTACGTTAAATTTATATACTTAGGGCACCCTAAAGCATCGTGAACCTGACCTTTCCTAACCTAAGTTCACATTTAAAGAGGAAAATGACAATCCTAACAAAACTCTCAAAAAAAGATTTTGAAAAAATCCTAGAAAAGTATGCTATTGGAAAATATAGATTAAGCAAACATGTTACTTTGGCACTTCAAAATACAGTTTACTTCTTTTGGACAAGCAAGGCAAAATATATCTTAAAAATATATGAAAAATCTGATCCAAATTATATAAATTATCAGGTAAGAATAATGAATTTCGCATTTAAAAAAGGACTCCCTATAGCCGAAATTATGAAAACAAAACAAAAAAAAGATCTGCATTTTTATAAGAATCACAGAATTCTAATTCAAAAATTTGTAAGTGGGAGAGAACCAAAAAAATTTACAAATAGCTTAGTAAAAGATATAGCTAAAAAACAAGCTAAATTAAATAAAAATCTCATGAAAATGAAGCTAGAAGGAAAATATGTTTGGAAAAGAGATTTTCAATTTAAAAGAATGGATGAGAGAGCAGGGATAATAGGAGATTTTGATTTTACAAAAGAAGAAAGTTATCTTTTAAAAGAAATAAGAAAATTAAATAAAAGAAAATTGAGAAAAAGCGTAATTCATGGAGATTTTCATTCTTGTAATCTCATTGTCGACAAAAACAAATTAAAAGCGATTATTGATTGGGATGATGTGCACGAAGATTTTCTTGTTCAAGAAATAGCTAACTTTATCTCTCATTCATTTATTAAAAAAAATGAAATTAAGAAAAAACATCTAAAATTATATTTAAGAGAATATCAAAAATATGTGAAATTAAATAAAGAAGAGAAAAAAGCCCTGTATTATTTTATTCAAAATAGGTATCTTGGAGTTATTGCTTGGGATGAAAAACAAAAAAAGCAACATAAAGATCAAACAAGAAAAATTGATAAATGGAATGATGAAATGATTAAAAGCTACAAAACTATTAAGAATTTTTCATTGAATAAGTTCCTTAAATTAATAAAATGACACCATCAAAACCCCTAGGAGCAATTTACATCCGTGTTTCAACAGAAGAACAAGCAAAGCAAGGAGTATCTCTCTCAGCACAAGAAGAGGCATTGAAAAATTATGCTTCTGCTCTAGGATATGATGTTCTTAAGGTTTATAGAGATGAAGGGAAATCTGGAAAAGACATTAAAGGAAGACCTGAAATGAGACAGATGTTAGAAGATGCCAAAACTCACAAATTTCAAGCAATTTTTATCTATAAGTTAGATAGATTTTCAAGGAGTCTTAGAGATCTTATTGAAACAATAGAACAATTAAAAGATTGGGGTATAGATTTCATTTCCTTGCAAGATAAAATAGAAACAACTTCTGCTTCTGGAAAGCTAATGTTTCACATAATTTCAGCATTTGCAGAATTTGAAAGAAATGTCACAAGCGAGAGAACAAAATTCTCAATGGACAAACAGGCTCGTGATGGGAATATAGTATCAAGAGCTGCTTTTGGTTATAAATTAGAAAACAAAAAACTTATTCCAGCAGAAGATTCTTATTTAGTTCAGGAAATTTATCAAGAGTTTCTAAATAAAACCATAAGTCTCACACAATTAGCAAAAAAATATGGCTTTTCTGTCAATGGGCTTAAAAAAATCCTAAAAAATCAAACTTATTTGGGAAAAATAAAATTCGATGGGCAGATACATCAGGGTTCCCACCAATCATTAATATCTTCAACATTATTTAATCATGTTCAAAATAAATTGGAGAAGTTGGGGATAAAATGACAACCTTCAACCAAAAATGTTACACTCTTTTAAAACAAGTTCCAAAAGGAAAAGTAACAACTTATAAAGAAATTGCAAAAACTCTAGGCACTAAAGCTTATCGTGCAGTCGGTAATGCGATGAACAAAAATCCATACGCTCCGCAAGTTCCCTGTCATCGTGTTGTTAATTCAAATGGTCACGTCGGAGGTTTTGCTTCTGGAACAAAAAGAAAAATAAAATTATTAAAATCAGAAGGAGTAGAAATTAATAATAAAAGAATTGATTTAAATAAATACTTGTTCAAGTTTAGATAAGTTTTTAATTATCTCTTAGAACTCTGCCTTTTCTTCCTTGCTTTACTATCTCCGGGTTTATATGCTTCTTTTCTTCTAACATCTGCAACAAGTAGATTTCTGTCATAATCTAAATATGCTTTTGTTAACTCGTCGCTGTTTGAAAATTTAATAATTGCTTTTGTTAAGGCAAGTCTAGCAGCCTCAACTTGGCTTTTTTCTCCTCCACCTTTTACATTAATTAAAACATCAAAATTTATTTTCCCAAGAATATTTTCAGCAATCCTAACTGGCTCTTCAATTTTAAGTGTATCAAATGTCTGTAAGGTTTTGTAATCCTTTTTGTTTATACTAATTTTTCCAGAACCCTCTGTAAGCACAGCTCTTGCAATTGCTGTCTTTCTTTTTCCAGAGGTAATTATTTTTTTCATTGTTTATTTCGCAATTTCTTTTATTTGAATAAATTTAATTCCTTTTTCCTTTCCACCAACAATTTTTTTAGATTCTTGAAATTCTTTTGGAACTCCAGTATAACACTTTATTTTTTTATAAGCTATCTTACCTCTCCCTTCTCTATGGTCAGGGAGCATACCCCTTATAGCCCTTTTAACTATCCCTTCACTTGTCTTGGAATGTTTTGGACCTTTTTGACTACTTCCTACTCTACTTCTTTTAATTTCAAAACTTTCTTTAATACTTTTTTTATTCCCAGTAATTATTATTTGTTCGCAATTTAAAATAACTACCTCTTCTCCTTTCAAAGCTTCTTTAGCAATATAACTAGCTAATCTTCCTAAAACTGCATTTCTTCCGTCAATGATTTTCATTTCAAAATTCTAATCCCTTTAGCTTCAGGATTTAATTTAATTTCTTCCAATATACTAAAAACTTCACATTTAGCTTTTAATAGTTTTTCTTTAGCCTTTTCAGAAAAATTTAAGGCAATAATTTTTACCTTTTTATTAAATTCCCCTTGAGAAAGAACTTTTCCAGGAATTACAATAGTTTCTCCTTCTTCTGCTTTCTTACTTATATCTTCAAGGTTAATCTCTACTCTTTTCTTTCTTGGACCAGAAAGAATTTTAGCTATTTCAATCCAGCTATCATTTTTCTTAGCAGCAATTATAGTTTTAACTAGCTCTGAATTCTTTTTCCTTTGCAATTGTTTTTCTATAAGTGTTTTTGATTTCATTCTATTATAACAGAATCATAAGATCCCGCTAACGCGATTAACTCGCAGGTAAAAATCCGAACAGATAATCCTTTATAAAACTTATTATGCGGAAGGAAGGATTCGAACCCACGTAAGCACTAAGCTAATGCGCCCTTAACGCATCCCGTTTGACCACTCCGGCACTTCCGCATGAAATTAATGGGAATTGCGGATATAAAAAACTTTATAAGGGTTTGATTTTAGATATATTTGAAGACGGCCATAATAGGTTGGAAACACCTGTTCTCATTCCGAACACAGAAGTTAAGCTTCCTATGTTAGTGGCAGTAGTTTCCTACAAGAAGCCAAACCATCAAGCTGTCTTTCATTTTCTTTAATTTTTAAATAAGATTACATCGACAGAAGCGTCACAATAATCTGAATTAGCCAAAAGAATTCCTCCTTCATAATTTTCACTATTAGATTCATATCTTCTAACAAATCTCTTATTTTTTATATATTCTAATAAATCAGAAAGTCTTTTCATAAAACAAGATATATTTAAAATTTTTAAATATTTGTATTGGACTTTAGCTCTTCTTAAACTTTCCAACAAGTTCAATCAAATCAATTTGTCCTAAGAACACAGACCTGCAACAAGGTCTTTCTAACCCAAACTCATCTAAAACTTTTTTAGATTTTTCTCCTTCTGCAACTCTTTTTTTGTACTCTTCCCATAAATGGCCAATAGGTTTTCCACATGAAAAGCATCTAACAGGGATTATCATATTATTAATTCAATATCTTTATTTTTAAAACTTACTATCACAGTTAACTTTAAATAAACATTATATTGTATAAATTAGAGGTGTTGGTGCTTCAGAAACCTAATTCTGAGAAAAAATATGAAACAAACAATCATCAAACTTGATAATGTGCATAAAGATTACAAAATGGGGGATTCAATAGTTCAAGCTGTTGAAGGAATCGATTTAGAGATAAAAAAAGGAGATTTTATAGTTATTATTGGGCCAAGTGGTTCGGGTAAATCAACTATGATGAATATGGTTGGAGCTCTTGATTTGGCTACAAAAGGGGATATTTTCTTGGATGGGCAGAACATTGAACATTTAGAAGAATCTAAATTAGCGCAGATAAGAGGGAGAAAGATAGGATTTGTATTTCAAACATTTAATTTAATACCAACTTTGACTGCATTGGAAAATATTACACTGCCAATGATTTTTCAGGGTGTAGACAGAGATGAAAGAATAAAAAGGGCTGAAAAAATTTTAGAAAATGTTAGATTAAGTCATAGAAAAAATCATCTTCCAAATGAACTTTCTGGTGGAGAAAGGCAAAGAGTTGCTATTGGGAGAGCCTTAGCAAATGATCCTGAAGTTATTCTTGCTGATGAACCAACTGGAAATTTAGATACAAAAACAGGAGCAGAAATTATGAAATTGTTTAAAGATTTAAATAAAAAAGGAAAAACAATAATCTTAGTTACCCACGACATTAATCTTTTAAATCATGCGCAGAAAATTTTAAAAATACAGGATGGGAGGATAGTAAAGCATGGAAAATAAAATTAAATCAAAAATTTTAATCATATTTTGCATGGCTCTCTTTAGTTTAAACTTTATTTCAGCTATTTCAATTACTGATGTATTAAGTTCTCCAGAAGAAGTAGTTCCAGGACAAGTGGTTGAAGTTTTTATTGAAATTGAAAACATTTTTGAATATGATGTTACAAATTTAAATGTTAAATTAAAATTAGAAAATGTTCCTTTTGCTCCTTATCAATCAAGTTCAGAAAAGTTTTTAGATGAATTAGAAGAGGGGGATGAAAAAGATTTTAAGTTTAGATTAATTGCCCTACCTGAAACAGACACAGGGATTTATAAGATCCCTGTAGAAATTAGTTACGAAGATGAAGAAAAAAATGTTTCTACAAAGTATGAATTAATTAGTATCACAGTTAATTCAAAACCAGAATTAAAAGTTTCATTAGAAGATTCTACAGTTTTAATTAAAGGAAAAGAGAATGTTTTTTCAGTAAAAATAGTTAATTCTGGTTTAGCAGATGTTAAATTTGTTTACTTAATTGTGGATAATGTTAAAGGTATAAAATTTCTTTCAGAAAAAGAACAATATATTGGAGATATAAATAGTGATGATTTTGATAATATTGAATATGAAGTATATGTTAATGCGGATGCTTCTGGAACAATAAATTTGCCTATTGTTTTGAAATTTAAAGATGCTACAAATAAAGAATTCATAGAGAGTAAAAATGTAATTTTAAAGACTTATTCATTAAAAGAGGCGCAAAGTTTAGGGCTTGTACAAAAACCAAGTTATACACCTTATATCATAGGCGGAGTTTTGGTTTTAGGTTATATATTTTATAGGATTATGAAAAAACGAAAATTAAAAGCTACGAGGAATTAAAATGAAAGACTATTTCTTTTTAGCATTTAATAATCTTAAAAGAAGAAAACTTCGTTCTTGGTTAACTATGGTCGGAATTTTTATTGGTATTGCGGCTGTTGTGGCTTTGATTTCTTTGGGGCAAGGACTTCAGAATGCTATTGAAGAGCAATTTGAACAATTAGGAAGTGATAAAATAATTATCCAACCAAGAGGTATGATGGCCCCTGGTTCTGCAACAGGCTCATTAAAATTAACTTCAAAAGATTTGAAAGTAATTGAAGGAGTTAGAGGAGTTGAATATGCTTCTGGTTATTTGATAAAGCAGGGGCAAGCCAAATACAAAGGGGAAGCAGGAATTGGTTTTGCTACTGGATTAACAGAAATAGATTTTGAACGTATGATGGAAATGGCTGGTTTAGAAGTTATTGATGGAAGAGGATTAAAAGATGAGGACAAATTCAAAGTTGTTGTTGGATATGACCATATTTATGGAGATACCTGGGAGAAATCATTACAAATAGGAAGTACTATTGAAATTGAGAACCATGATTTTAAAGTTATTGGGGTTGTGAGTAAAATAGGGAATCCTATTGACGATAATTTATTATATGTTTCTAAGGATATTTTGAAAGAAATTTTAGATGTTGAAGATGAAGAAAGCCAAATTCTTGTAAAAACTGCTGCTGGTTTTGATCCTGTCAAGGTTGCTGAAACAATTGAAAGAAAATTAAGAAACTTAAGAGGAGAAAAAGAAGGCCAAGAAACATTCAGTGTTCAAACTTCTGAACAGCTTTTAGAGTCTTTCTCAAATATTTTCGGGATTGTGCAGGCAGTATTAGTAGGTATTGCTGCTATTTCTTTACTTGTTGGAGGTATTGGAATAATGAATACTATGTATACTTCTGTTTTAGAAAGAACAAAAGAAATTGGAACAATGAAAGCAGTTGGTGCAAAAAATTCTGATATTTTATTTATTTTCTTATTTGAATCAGGGCTTTTAGGATTAGTTGGAGGAGCAATTGGTATCGGTATTGGAATTGGTTTAGGAAAGGGTGCAGAATACATTGCAAGTACTGCTCTTGGTACAGACCTACTTCAAGCAGCTTTTCCTTGGTATTTGATTGGGGGGCCTTATTATTTTCTTTTTTAACTGGAACATTGTCTGGAATTCTTCCTGCAATGCAAGCAGCAAAATTAAAGCCAGCTGATGCTTTGAGATATGAGTAAGAGTAGATTAATAAATAAAAGATACTTTTTTAAATAAAACATTTTTGAGTAAATTATGAGAAAAAAAGTTAGAACTAAAGGAAAGTTGCAATTTAGTAGATATTTCCAAGAGTTGGAAAAAGGAGATTTTGTAGCAATTGTGAGAGAGCCAGCAGTGCAATCAAGTTTTCCGACAAGACTTCAAGGAAGAACTGGATTAATTGAAGAAAGAAGAGGAAAAGCATATATCATTAAAATTAAGGACCAAGCCAAAGAAAAAAAGTTCCTAATTGAGCCAATACATTTAAAAAAAATAAAAGCTAAAAAGTAATATGATAACAAATAATGAACCCTTGAGTATGGTTGAAATTGCCGAATATGTTAAAAAAATCAAAGATAGTGAAATAGATTTAACTGGGTTCATAAAAAAATTCGTAAAATTGAATTTAAAAGAAGCCAAAGAATTAAGGAAAAAGATTGAAGGGCTGGAATTTATGAAAGTTAGAAAAGAACATATAGTAAAAATAATTGATTTGATGCCAGAGAATACAGAAGAATTAAATAAAATTTTTGTTGATGTTAGTTTAGATGAAGATGAAACAAGAAAAATACTTGAAACAATTAAAGAATTCAAATAATGAAAATGAACAAGGAAGAATATGCAATAATCTTAGAATATTTACCGAACGGGTATCCTTTAGAAGGAAAAATGATGCCTATAGCTCAAGCTATAGGAAAAGAAAACTTGACCCTTTTAGAATTAGTTCCTAGAAGAGGAATAGCATTAGAAATTGGAGAACAGGTCTATATTGGCGAAGGAAAAAGACCTAAAATATATTATATTCTTGGAAGACTTCATAGAGAAAAATTAACCGAAGCTGCTAAAAATCAATTACAAGAATTTATAGAAGAGATTGTTAAAAATAGAGAAAAAGAATTTGTTGATTTTTTTAATAAAGCAGAAGCAATAAATAAAAGAATTCACCAAATAGAATTTCTCCCAGGATTTGGAAAAAAACATATGCAAGAAATTATAAAACAAAGAAAAGAAAAAGAATTTGAATCTTTTGAAGATATGAAAAAAAGGATACAAAACCTCCCAGATCCTGAAAAAGCAATTGAAAAAAGAATATTAAAGGAACTAATAACTATTGAAAGACATAATTTATTTGTGCCTTAAAAAAATGGAACAACAAATACAAAAACCAGGAGAAAAACAAGAGTATGAAGGAAAGATAATTAGAATTCTATCAAAAGATATAGAAGGAAAAATGAAAATTTACCCGGGGTTAACAAAAGTAAAAGGAATCTCTTGGGGGTTGTCTAATGCTATTTGTAAAAAGTTAAAAATGGATAAAAATAGAAAGATTGGTTCTCTAACAGATGAAGAAATTAAAAAAATATCTGAATTTATAAAAAATCCGCAAGTTCCAAAATACATAGTCAATAGAAGAAATGATCTTGAAACCGGAGAAAATAAGCATTTAATTGGAAGCGATTTAGAATTGCAAACTGAATTTGATATTAAAAAATTAAAAAAAATTAAAAGTTATAGGGGTTACAGACACATGAGTGGTCTTCCTTCAAGAGGACAAAGAACAAAAAGCAATTTCAGAAGGAATAAAAGTAAAGGTGTAGGTATCAAAAAGAAAACTAAAAAGAACATAGTAAGATGAAAAGAAAACATAAAACATATTCTAAGCCAAAAAGGCCTTTCGATAAAATAAGAATTGATGAAGAAGCAATAATAATGAAAGAGTTTGGATTGAAAAACAAAAAGGAAATCTGGAAAGCAGATGCCAGAATTAAATCTATAAGAGAGAAAGCAAAAAAATTAATTTCTGCTAATCCAGCAGAACAGCAGATTTTGTTTAATAGTTTGAAAAAAATAGGATTGAAGATTGATTCAATTGCAGATATTTTATCCTTAGATAAAGAAGATTATTTAAAGAGAAGATTGCAAACAATTCTGGTTAGCAAAAAACTTGCTACAACACCAAAAAGTGCAAGACAATTAATCACGCATAAAAAAGTTTTAGTCGATGGGGAGGTTGTAAATAGTCCTTCTTATATTATTCCTATAGAATTAGAAAATAAAATTTCTTTAAAAATAATGAAGGGAAAAATAAATAAAGCGGATAAAACAGATAAACCTAAAAAATGAACGCAATTAATGAAAATAAGACAATGGTTGAAGCTCCTAAAGTTAGAGCGGAAAAGAAAAAGGAAGTAGAAGCTGTTGTTAACATTTATACTTCATTCAATAATACAATTGTTCATGTTACAGATATGTCTGGAAAAACAATCTCAAAAGTTACAGGGGGGATGGTCACAAAACATGGCAGGCTTAAAGCTAATCCAACTATAGCAATGTTTATTGCAAAAAGAATAGCAGAAAATATAAAGGACCTAGGTGTTAAATCATTGTATGTTAAAATAAGAGCAAAAACCAGGAACCCTGCTCCAGGTCCAGGAGTGCATGCAATAGTGAAAAGTTTATCAAGATCTGGTTTTAGGATATTAAATATCCTTGACACCACAAGATCTCCGAGAGGAGGGCCAAAGAAGAAAGGTGGAAGACGTGGGAGAAGACCTTAAAATGAAACTAATGGGGAAAAAAGATAATCAAATTGTATTTGCAGCGGAAATAGATGAAAGTTTAGCAAATGCCTTACGAAGATATTTGAACCAAGTCCCAACAATTGCTGTTGATGAAGTAGAAATTTCGAAAAATGATTCTCCTTTATATGATGAAACAATTGCTCATAGGATAGGATTGATTCCCTTAAAGGCTGACAAATTAGTAAATGAAAAGACAACTGTTAAGCTTAGATTAAGCTCAAAAAAAGAAGGAATAGTTTATTCTGGAGAGTTGACTGGAGGATTAAAAGTTGTTTATGATAAAATCCCAATAACATCTTTAAAAAAAGGACAAGAATTAGAAATTGTTGCAACGGCAAAAGTCGGGAAAGGAGATAAACATTCAAAGTTTTCTCCAGGAATAATGTTTTATAGAAATGTTGCTGATGTGAAAATAGATAAAGATTGTCCGCAGGAAGTTATTAATGTCTGCCCGCAAAAAATCTTGAAGCCAGAAAATGGGAAAATAGTTGTTGAGGATAATTATAAATGTGATATGTGTGAAGCTTGCGTGGAAGTATGTGAAAAGAAAGGAAAGGATTCAATAAAACTTATTCCAACAAAAGAGTTGGTAATTACTTTAGAATCCTTTGGTCAATTGACTATTGAAGAAATTTTCAAGAAATCTATAGAAGTTTTGAAAAAAGACCTTGCTGGAGTCTCAAAGAAGATTAGTAAATAATTCTAAAAGATATATTTTAAAAGTCGAATATGATATTATTTTTATGCGGAAGTGCCGGAGTGGTCAAACGGGACAGACTCAAAATCTGTTAGCTTAGTGCTTACGTGGGTTCGAATCCTTCCTTCCGCATTGCCCTTGTAGCTCAGCTGGACAGAGCACTTCCCTCCTAAGGAAGGGGTCGTAGGTTCAAATCCTATCAAGGGCGTCGCAAACTTTATTAAACAAGATTCAAGTAATAATTTTATTGCGCTGGTAGTTCAGTGGCAGAATCTCTGCCTTCCAAGCAGATGACTCGGGTTCGAATCCCGACCGGCGCATATCACAAATGGAAGAAGAAAACAAACAAAATAAATTCGGAAAGTTTCACGATAAATACTATAAATTATTATTGATAATCCCAATAGCGCTTTTACTTTTTTCTTTAGTTTATATGGGGATGTTTTATTCAAAGAATCAAGACTTTCTCTACAAAGATATTTCTTTAACAGGCGGAACTTCTGTAACAATTAATGAAAAAATTGATATAGCTGATTTAAAACAAACTCTTTCAGAAAAACTTGAGGATATCAATACAAGAGAAATTTATGATTTAATAACAAGAGAACAAACAGCAACTATAATTGAAACAAAATCTCCAAAAAATCAAACAAAACAAGCCATTGAAGATTATTTAGGATATGAATTAATCGACGGTGAAAACGCAAGTTTTGAATTTACAGGTTCAAGTTTAAGCGAAAGTTTTTACCAGCAACTTTTAATCGCAATTTTGTTTGCATTTGTTTTCATGGCAATAGTTGTTTTTATTATTTTCAGAACATTTGTTCCATCTGTTGCAGTTATTCTGGCGGCATTTGCTGACATTTTGATGACTTTAGTTTTAGTCAACATATTAGGAATTCAAATGTCAAGCGCAGGAATTGTCGCATTTTTAATGTTAATAGGTTATTCGGTAGATACAGATATTTTACTTACAACAAGAATTCTGAAAAGAGAAGAAGGTTCATTAAACAAAAGAATTTTTGGAGCATTCAAAACAGGAACAACCATGACCTTAACCTCCCTTTTAGCTGTAATTTTCGCTTTAATTGTTGTAAGTTCTTTTTCAGTTGTTCTGACCCAAATTTTCACAATACTTGCTATCGGTTTAGGATTTGACCTCCTTAACACCTGGATAACAAATGTTTCGATACTTAAATGGTATGTTAAAAGAAAAAAATGAAACTTAAATTTACATGGAAGATCTGGTTATTGATAATTGTCGTAGCTTTGTCTCTTGTTTCTATTTTTGTAACCCCCACATTTCTTCAGAAGGGTGTTTTGGTAATAAGTGTGAAATCAAACTCAACAGCCTTTGAACAAGGATTGAGATCAGGGCAGGTAATTACAGAAGTTGATGGGCAAAAGATAGAGAGTATAGAAGACTTTTCACAAATTATTCAAAGGAAATTCAATACTAATGAAAATGTAAAAACTATTTTTAAAACAAAAAATGCAGAATATATTCTTTATTCAAAAACAGCACCAGAAATAATTGTTTCAGAGATTCCTCAAACAAATATTAAAACAGGTTTAGATTTGTCCGGTGGCTCAAGAGCATTAGTCCAAGCGCAGGACAAAAAACTTTCTTCAAGCGAGGTCAATGATTTAGTCGCAATTACTAATAACAGATTTAATGTTTATGGAATCGCAGATATGAATATTCGTCCTATTTCAGATTTGGCTGGAAATAATTTTATGTTAATTGAAATCGCAGGAGCAACACCCCAGGATTTAGAAAAATTAATCTCTGAACAAGGGAAATTTGAAGCTAAGATAGGAAATGAAACTGTTTTCTATGGAGGAGAAAAAGATATTACTTCTGTCGCAAGATCAGGTCAAGATGCAGGGATATATTCTTGTGATCAAGCTCAACAAAGACATTTTTGCAATTTTAGATTCACAATTTATCTAAGTGAAGCGGCTGCAACAAGATTTGGAGGGATAACTGAAGACATTCCTATAAATTCTTCTAATCCAGAATATCTTGAAAAAACTATTGATTTTTATTTAGATGATAAACTTGTAAATAGTTTACAAATTGGTGAGGGGTTAAAAGGGAGAGTAACAACACAAGTTCAAATTTCTGGTTCTGAATCTGGAGAGACCAAAGATGATGCAATAAAAAATGCTGAAGAAGAGATGAAACAGCTTCAAACAGTTTTGATTACTGGAAGTTTGCCATTTAAACTTGAGATTGTTAAGTTAGATACAATTTCTCCAACCTTAGGAAAAGAATTTACGAGAACTATTTTCTTGGCAGGGCTTGCAGCACTTCTGGCAGTTTCAATAATTATATCTATTAGATATAAAAAATTAAAATCTTCATTTGCTTTACTAATTACAAGTATTTCTGAAATAATTATAATTTTGGGGGTGGCCTCTTTAATAAAATGGGACCTTGACTTGCCAAGTATTGCAGGAATTTTGGCGGCTATTGGTACAGGGATTGATAGTCAGATTATTATTCTAGATGAGGCAAAACAAAGCATATTTTTAAGCATAAAACAAAGAATGAAAAGAGCTTTCGCAATTATTTTAGGAGCATATTTTACTGCACTAGCAGCACTAATCCCATTATATTGGGCAGTTGCAGGATTATTCAAAGGATTTGCAATCACAACAATAATAGGAATCACAGCAGGAGTCTTAATTACAAGGCCTGCATTTACAGACATGGTGAAGAAGATTGAAGAATAATGTTTTCATTACATAAATTCTTTTAAACTTTAAAATAGAAGAGATAAATATGAAAATCGGAATTATTGGTATGGGTTTTGTTGGAGGAACAACAGCTAAAACGCTAGAAAAAGCTCACGAAATTTTACCTTATGATAAATATAAAAAAGAATATAAAGATCTTTCTAAACTGAAAAATGCAGAAGTTGTTTTTATTTGTGTTCCAACACCCCAAAAGCCAAGAGGAGAAATTGATCTTTCTGCAATTTATGATTCTGTGAAGATATTATTAGAAATAACTAAAGATAACGAAACAAAACCTTTAGTAGTAATACGTTCAACAGTGGTTCCAGGAACAACAAATAAACTTGAGGAAGAATATCCTTTTAATTTTGTATCTAATCCAGAATTTTTGAGACAAAAGCATGCTCTGGATGATATGTTAAACACGAATAGGATTATAATAGGAGCAAATAGAGAAGAGGACTATAAAAAAGTTAAACAAATATATGAGCCAGTTTTTCCAGATGCGAAATATATCCATGTAAATAGAAAAACAGCAGAAATGATAAAGTATGCTTCAAACGCTATGTTAGTAGGACAAATAGCTCTTGCAAATGAAATTTATCAGATTTGTAATGCAGTAGAGGTGGATTACGGTACTGTTAAAGATACTCTTTTGATGGATAAAAGAATTGCTAGGAATATTGAAGTGCCAGGACCAGATGGAGATTTAGGATTTGGAGGGAAATGTTTTCCAAAAGATTTGAATGCTTTAATTTATTTAGCGAGAGAACATATGTATAGACCATATCTACTCGAAGAAATTTGGAAAACAAATGAAAGATTAAGAAAAAATAAAGATTGGTTAAAAATTCTAGGAGCAACTTCTGAAAATAAAAAATTTGAAAAAGAAAAATGAAAATATTAGTTACTGGGGGAGCAGGATTTCTTGGAAGTTATCTTTGTAAATTCTTATTAGAAATGGGGAATGAAGTCATTTGTCTTGATAATTTTTTTACAGGAAATAGAGATAACATTAAACCTCTTTTAGAAAATCCCAAATTTAAAGTAATCCCCCACGATGTAATAAATCCTTTTCCTGTGGATTTAATTGGTGATGTAGATCAAATATATAATTTAGCATGTCCTGCTTCGCCAATTCATTATCAATTTGATCCAATAGAAACAATTAAAGCTAATACTCAAGGAGTTATTAATGTTTTAGAATTTGCAAAATTAAATGGTGCAACTGTTTTACAAGCATCTACTTCTGAAATTTATGGAGATCCCTTAGAGCATCCACAAAAAGAATCTTATAAAGGAAATGTAAACACTTTAGGTCCAAGAGCATGTTATGATGAGGGGAAAAGAGTGGCAGAGACTTTGTTTATGGATTATCATCGAAAATATAAACTTCCAATAAGAATGGCGAGAATTTTCAATACTTATGGTCCAAATATGGATAAAGATGATGGAAGAGTTGTATCTAATTTTATTACTCAATCTTTAAAGAATAAACCATTAACAATCTATGGAAAGGGAAGTCAAACAAGAAGTTTTTGTTATGTTGATGATTTAATTAAAGGATTACATAAATTAATGAATTCAGATTACATTAACCCAGTAAATCTTGGAAACCCTGGAGAATTTACAATTTTAGATTTAGCTGAAAAAGTAATAAAATTATCTAATTCAGAATCAAAGATAATCTATAAAAATTTACCTGAAGACGATCCAGTAAGAAGAAAACCAGATATTTCTCTTGCAAAAGAAACTTTAGACTGGAAACCAATAATTAATTTAGAAGAAGGATTAAAAAGGACAATAGATTATTTTGAGAAGATAATATGAAAAAGAGCAATGATTTTTTTAAACGCAAAAAATTAAAACTTACTGAGAAGTATACCAATAAATAGTCTTTTTTAACCCTTCATCAAAACTTGTTTTTGCTTTAAATCCAAATTCTTTTTCTGCTTTAGAGGTATCCAAGCATCTTCTTAGCTGGCCATCTGGTTTTTCTAAATTCCACCTCAGATTTCCCTCAAATTCTGTTAATTCTTTGATCTTATATGCTAAATCTTTAATTGTAATCTCAGATCCAGATCCTAAATTTACAGGATTTGATTTATTATATTTTTCTGTAGCTTTTAAAATTCCTTCAGCACAATCTTCTACATAAAGAAACTCTCTTGAAGCTTTTCCACTTCCCCATATTTCAACTTCTTCTAAACCTCTTTCCTTAGCCTCAACCATTCTTTTAATTAATGCAGGAATAACATGGCTGGATTTAGGATCAAAATTATCTCCTGGTCCGTATAAATTTACAGGCAATAAAAATATTGAATTAAAACCATATTGAGATCTGTATGCTTGGCTTTGAACTAACATCATTTTTTTAGCTAAACCATATGGGGCATTTGTTTTTTCAGGATACCCTTCCCATAAATCTTCTTCTTTAAAAGGAACAGAAGTAAATTTGGGATATGCACAAATTGTCCCAATAGCAATAAATTTGAAAACATTATTTCTTCTCGCACATTCTATTAATTGAACCCCCATCATTAAGTTATCATAAAATAATTCTCCTGATTTTTCTTGATTAAAACCAATGCCTCCAACTTTGGCCGCTAAATGAATTACAACATCTGCATTTTTTGTTATTTTATTACAATCCTCAAAATTAACAAAATCATATTCAGAATGTTTAGGAATAATAATCTCTTTTGGTTTTTTTTCTTTTAATAATTCAATTAAATAACTTCCTAAAAAACCTTTTCCACCAGTTACAACTACTTTTTTATCATGCCAAAAATCAGATTTCTCACTCCTGGCTATTTTTTGTTCCATAAAGCTCCTTTAATAACTCCTTAGTATCATATTCAACCATCTCTTTAACAAGATCTTTAAAAAATATTTTAGGTTTCCAGTTTAATTCTCTTTGAGCTTTTGAAGAATCTCCACAGAGAAAACCTACTTCTGCTGGTCTATAATATTTTGGATCAATCTTAACAACTACTCTGCCATTATCTTTTCTAATATATTCTTCTTCAACCCCTTTTTTATCATTACTTTCTATTTCAATGCCTGCTACTTTAAAAGCTTCTTCAAGAAACTCTCTGACTGAATGAGTCTCTCCAGTTGCAATAATGTAATCATCTGGCTTATCCTGTTGTAATATTAACCATATAGCCTCAATAGAATCTTTTGAATGTCCCCAGTCCCTTTTGGCATCTAAATTTCCCAGGTAAAGACAATCTTGAATACCTTCTTTAATACGGACAACTGCATGAGTTATTTTTTTTGTTACAAATGTTTCTCCTCTTCTTGGGGATTCATGATTAAACAAAATCCCATTGCATGCGAACATTCCATAACTTTCCCGGTAATTCTTGGTAATCCAAAAAGCATATAATTTTGCACATCCATAAGGGCTTTTGGGGTAAAATGGAGTTTTTTCTGTTTGAGCTGTTTCTTGTATTTCTCCAAATAATTCAGAGGTAGATGCTTGATAAAATTTAATTTTATTAATCATTCCTTCTTGCCTTAAAGCTTCTAATATTCGCAGAGTTCCAAGAGCATCAATGTCTGAAGTATATTCGGGAATATCAAAGCTTACCCTTACATGACTTTGAGCTCCGAGATTATATATTTCATCAGGTTTTACTTTTCTGATTATTTTATTGATTGAGCTTGTATCTGATAAATCTCCATAAATCAAATGCAAATGATTATCTGGAACATGAGGGTCTTTATAAATATGATCAAGCCTGGGAGTATTAAAAGTAGAAGCTCTCCTAATTATACCATATACCTCATATCCTTTATTTAAAAGAAATTCTGCAAGATAACTTCCATCTTGCCCTGTTATGCCTGTAATAAGTGCTATTTTTTTCATATATCTTTTTATTTATCAGTATTTTTAAAGATTATTATTCTGTGTTTTTTGAAATCAAACAAGAAGTTTTTATTATATAGGTGATTGTCTTAAAGGATTAATGATGAATGGACAAAATAACAAGCCAATAAATTTAGAAAGGGAGGATATAGTTAGCATAAATCAATTAGCAGATATAATTTGTGATGTTGCCTATTTGAAATAAAATATAAACACATAGAAGGATATGAAGGCGTTAGAGGAAGAAATTATGGTAATACTTTATTTAAGAAATTATATGGATTGGAACCAGAAATAAGTATGAAAGAAGGATTAACAAAGACTTATAATTGGATAGAAAAACAGGTATTAAAAGAAAAAGAATAAATTTTTAGGAAGAAATAAAAAGAGAATTTATTTACTAATTCTATGAAAATTATTAAAGAAGAGAAAAAAGATTTCATGGAAATTTTGGAGAGGATAAAGAAAAAAGATTTCTCTGGCAATACGGGTTTAGCAGTTAAAAATAGTGTATATCAATTTTCTACAACTTTAATAGGAAAAATTGGCTCTTTAATTTTTACAATTATTTTAGCAAGACTTTTGATGCCAGAACTTTTTGGATTGTACAGTTTAGCTTTGAGTACAATTCTTTTATTTACAGTATTTTCTGATATTGGAATTGGGGGGGCTGTGGTTAGGTTTGTTTCCAAGGAACTTGGAAAAAGAAATAAAAAAAGAGCAAAGGCTTATGTGATTTATTTTGGCAAAATAAAATTAATTTTGGTATTTATCTCAATTTCAATCTTAATTTTTTCATCAAAATTCATTTCAGATGTTTTTTATCAAAAACCTATTTTTTTGGCATTAATTGCAGGTTCTTTTTATATACTATTTATGGGGATAGTAAATTTTTTTAGTTCAATTTTACAAGCTTCAAATTATTTCAGAGGAATTTTTTATAAAGAAATTTTATTTCAAATTTCAAGAATTATTTTAGTGCCATTAGCAATTTTGCTTGCCTTAAAATATTCTCTCTCTTATGAATATATTCTATTTTATATAATTTTATTTCTCTCAATTTCTTATTTATTTATATCTTTATTCACAGGGTATATTTCAATAAAAAGAACAGATTTTATTAAAACAAAAAAATCAAAGCTTACACCAAGGCAAAATAAAAAAGCTAATAAATTTTTATTGGCAATGTCAGCCACAGTATTTTCCGGTCTGTTCTTCAGTTATATTGATAAGATTATGTTGGGTTATTTTATTCTTGTCGAATTTATAGGTTATTATACTGTTGCTTTAAGTCTGGCAGGAGCAGTGGCTTCTCTAACAGGATTTGGTGCTGTTCTATTACCAATATTTAGCAGATTAAGAAAAAAGAGGCTTCAAGAAGGGCTAAAAAAGTCTCTAAGAATTATTTTGCCAATATCAATTATTTTGTTTCTAGGAACCATTTTATTGGCTCCTTTTGCAGTTTCAATTATCTATGGCCCAGAGTATAATCAAGCAATAAACATCTTAAGATTATTGTCTTTATTGCTAATAGCATGGCCTCTAATTGGAATATATACAGTTTATTTTATGTCCAAAGGCAAACCTCAAGTGATAGCAAAGTTATTGATAATTTCTACTTTAATTAATATAGCTCTTAATTACATTTTAATTACCTCTTTATTAAAATATGGAAATCTTGCAGCAACATTTGGAGCAGCAACTGCAACAATAATAAGCCAGTTTTTTTATCTTGGAGGATTAATTATTAGTAAGAGAAAGGATATTAAGAAAGATGGAGATTTGAAAAATGTCAAAGAAAAGTATTAATATTATTTTGGAAGAATCTAATAAAAAGATTTTAGAAGGATATAAACAGCGCTATGAAAATTTCAAATTTTATGCTAGAGAACCTATTTTAGATATTGGGGGAGGGGATGGTTCTTTTTTAGAATCACAGGGGATAAAAGAGGCAACCATCATTGACTTAAATGTTCCAAAAGAACCCAAATTTAATCACAAATATATAAAAGTAGATATAACAAAAAAATTGCCTATTAAAAAAGGGTATAAAACAATATTTTTAACTGAAGTCTTAGAGCACATTAAAAATCCTCTTTATTTAATGGCTCAAGTGTATGACTTATTGGAGGATGATGGGATTTGTTATATCTCTGTTCCATATACAGAAATTTGGCCAACACACCACCATGTTTGCAGATGGAAATTAAAAGAAATCACAAACCAAGTTAACAAATTAGGGTTTGAATATAAGGTTATTCAAACTCGAAGAAGATGGAAAGGGATAGGGTTTTTTTATCCACATTGTTGGATTGTCTTAGCATTAAGAAAAAGAAGAGACAATTTTGGAGGAGATGGAATTAAAGCTAGGGAAAAAGGAATAATTTAATTTTTTAAAGATTCTTCATAAATTTTTCTTAATTTCTCATTTCTTTTTTCTATTGAGAATTTTTCTTTTGCTTCCTTAACTGCGTTTCTGCTCATTTTTTCTATTAATTGTTTGTTTTCAATTAATAAAGAAGTTTTTTCAGTTAGTTCCTTAAGAAATTCTTCATTCATATCAAAGTAACCTTTCCATCCTTTTGGCAAGTCAATGAGAAAACCTGTTTTTCCTTCTCTGATAAGCTCTTTTTTTGCAAAAGTATTTGTTGATATAACTGGAATGCCATAAGATAAGGCTTCAGGCACTGCAAAACCATAAGAATCACCAAATCCAGGGTAAAAAAAGATATCATAAGAAGGATAAATCTCTTTGAATAATTTTCCCTGAGGAATTAAATCCATTATCTTTATTTTTTTGTTTTTTGAATATTTATCTTTGAATTTTTTTGGAGTTGAACATATAAACAAACATTCTATGTTTTTGTATTTTTTTGACAACCTCTCAAATACCTCTAGTGTTTGTCTTCCACCTTTTGCGTCGAACCATCTTGCGACAAAAAGAATTCTTAAATTTTTGTGCGGGATTTTTTTAAATTTTGGGATAGGTAATGCAAATTGTAATATCTCTAATTTATCTAAAATTTTTTTATTGTTTGGAAATGCTTCCTCAAAAGTTTTTTTACAATCTTCAGACCATGCAATTATCTTTTTACAATGTCCACTTTCAAGTCTGTTTTTTATTATCCATCTTCCTAATCTTGAATAGGCAATATACCCTCCAGCTGTAACACGATCATAAACTTCTGTATCCACAACCCAAGATTTTTTGTTTAAACTTAAACAGTGTGCACAATGAATCATGTCACAATCTTTATTGAAAGAGTAGGTTAAATTTGGTAAGCTCAAAAATCTTAAAATTTTGCGCAAGAAATTTTTCAATCTTCTCATAACTTCGAATTTTTTTGAAGATCCGATTACTTCCATCTTCTTTGATAAAGATTTTTTATAGTTAATAAACTCGATGTTTTCTGGGGGGAAATTTAAAATATTTTTGTAATAAGAGCTGTCAGGGAATTTCCATGGATATTGAAGGTGAACACGGATTTTTTTTTGCATAGATTTAAAAAAAAAAGGGGATATTTAAGGGTTATGAAAGTCATTTTTTTAGATCGAGACGGTACCTTAAATGAGGATAAAGGTTATACCTATAAAATTGATGATTTTAAGTTAGTAGATGGTGTCGTTGATGGATTGATAAAGTTAAAGAATGATGGATTTGAGTTTATCATTGTTACAAATCAGTCTGGAATAGGAAGGGAATTGTATTCTGAAAAAGATATGAAAATTTTCAATAACTATTTGGTTGAATTCTTGAAAAATGAAGGTATTACCTTTTTAGGAATTTATTATTGTCCTCATCGCCCTGATGATAATTGCTTGTGCAGAAAACCGAAAATAGGATTATTTAAGGAAATAAAAAAAGATTATCCCCTGATTAAATTGGAAAAATCTTATATGATCGGAGATAACTTATCGGATTTAGATTTTGGAAATAAAATCGGGGTGAAAACTATTTTATTGGGGAATAATAAGAAAGATGATAATATTAAGCCGGATTTTGTAGTAAAAGATTTAATTGAAGCGGCCGAAGTCATAAGGTTTATTAAATGAATCTTTATAAGAAATGTATGGGTAAAATTTTGGTTACTGGGGGAGCTGGGTATATTGGAAGTCATATGGTTTTTCTTTTAATGGAAAAAGGAATTAAGAAAGAAGATATAATTGTTTTGGATAATTTATCTGAGGGAGGGAATAGGAGATTTTTGCCTGCAGAAATAATTTTTGTCGAGGGAGATTTGTTGAATAGGGAAAAAGTTAGGGAGGTGTTTGATAGGTATGATATTGATGTCGTCTTTCATTTTGCTGGGAATGCTTATGTTAGAGAGAGTATGGAATTTCCTGGAAAATATTTTTATAATAATGTTTGTGGCTCGATTAATCTTCTTGAGATGATGAAGGAGAAAAATGTAAAGAAAATAATTTTCTCTTCTTCTTGTGCGACTTACGGTATTCCTGCGACAATTCCGATAGAAGAAAATTGTTGTCAGAAGCCAATTAATCCTTATGGTGAGAGTAAGTTGATGATAGAAAAAATTTTGAAGTGGTATAATAAGATTTATAAAATAAATTATGTGCTTTTGAGATATTTTAATGTTGGGGGGGTGAGTTTTGGTTTAGGTGAGAATCATAATCCAGAGACTCACATAATACCTTTGATAATAAAATTGATTTTGGAGGATAAGGAAATTAAGATTTTTGGGAAGGATTATGATACTGTGGATGGGACTTGCGTGAGGGATTTTATTCATGTTTCGGATCTTGTTGATGCTCACTTTAGGGCCTTGAAATTTTTAGAGGAAGGGGGGTCTTCGGATTCGTTTAATTTGGGAACTAATAAGGGGAATAGTCTTCTTGAGCTTGTGAAGATAGTTGAAGAAGTTTCTGGTAAAAAGGCTAGAATTGTTTTTAAGGAGGGGAATGCTGGGGACCCGCCAGTTTTGTTGGCGACTTTTAGAAAAGCTGAGAATTTGTTGAGATGGAAGCCTTTAAGAGATATTCATGATATAATAAAAAGTGCTTATGATGGAGAAATAAGAAATGAGAAACAGGGTTAGGATAATGAAAGAGGTTTCGGATAATTTGTCGAAAGAGGTTTCGGATAAACAGGAGAAAAATCGGCTTTGGTGGGAATCGTTACCTATGACTTATGTTGACTGGGAAGGGAAGGAGAGAATCCCGACGACAAAGGAAGATTTTTTGAAAATTGAAAAAGAATTTTTGTATGGGAATCCGTTTGTTCGTGATGAGTTTAATTTTGGGGGGTTAAAGAATAAATTAGTTTTAGAAATTGGGTGTGGTTCTGGTGCAGCTTCTTGTTTGTTTGCTAAGGGCGGGGCGAAAATAACTTCGGTAGATATTACGGAGAATGGGGTGAATATTACAAAAGAAAATGCGAGAACTCAAAATTTGAAGTTGGAAGTTCATCGAGAAGATGCGGAGAGTTTGAGTTTTTCTGCAAATGCTTTTGATTTTGTTTTTTCGTGGGGGGTTTTGCATCATTCAGAGAACACATCTAGAGCATTTGAGGAAGTTTCAAGGGTTTTAAAGAAAGGTGGAGGTGGATTGATTATGGTTTATAATAAAAATAGTTTGAGATATTATGTGAATGGTTTGTATTGGTTGCTATTGAGATGGAAGATTTTTAGGGGATATGATTTTGAAAGGGTACAGGATTTTTATACCGATGGGTTTTATCATAGGCATTTTAGTCCTAAGGAATTAGGGAAAGAATTGGAAAGGGTAGGTTTAAGAGTGAAGAGAATTTCGATTACTCATATGGGACTCGAATGATTTCTTTTTTGCCGAGGAAGGTTGTGGATTGGATGAAAAAAAAATGGGGGTGGCTGCTTATTGTAGAGTTTGAGAAATGAAATATACCGATAAATTTTATGATGAACTTGAATCTTCTTTAGTTTCTGCGAAGGTTATTGTTCCGTTGGTTATGGAATTAATTAAACCGAAGAGTGTGATAGATGTAAGTTGTGGGCTTGGTGGATTTTTGAGTGTTTTTGAGAAAGAGGGTGTTAGTGATATATTTGGTGTAGACGGGAAATGGGTAAAGAAAGAAAGATTACTTATTTCTGAAAAAGATTTTAGAGTTGTGGATTTAGAAAAACCTTTGGAGATAGATAGGAAATTTGATTTGGCAGTTTGTTTGGAAGTTGCGGAGCATTTATCTAAAAATTCTGCGAAAGGTTTTGTTGAAAGTCTTACGAATCTTGCTCCGATTATTTTATTTTCGGCTGCAATTCCCTATCAAGGCGGGACAAATCATGTTAATGAGCAGTGGTTGAAATATTGGGCTGAATTGTTTAAGGAGAAGGAATATTTTCCTATTGATATTATTCGTAAGAAAATATGGAATAATAATGAGGTAAGTTTTTGGTATGCACAGAATATTATGTTGTTTGTTAGGAAGAATTATAATCTTAATAAAATGAAATTTGAGGAGTCGGTTCTATCAATGGTTCATCCTAAACTCTATTTGCAAAAAGTAAGGTATGAGAATATGGTTAAAAGAATTAGGCATCCAATTAAATGGGCTTTGGGGAAAAATTGAGATGGAAGATGATTTTAAGACTCCGTTAATGGCATTTTCAACAGTGATTGGATGTGTAAATAATTGTAGCTATTGTCCTCAAAAGACTTTGATTCATAATTATTTTAAAAGAACGGATGTAAAAAAAATGTCATTTGGAAATTTTAAAATTATTTTGGCTAAACTTCCTAGAAATGTAAGGGTA
This sequence comes from archaeon, assembly GCA_030620045.1. Taxonomy (GTDB): domain Archaea; phylum Nanobdellota; class Nanobdellia; order Pacearchaeales; family GW2011-AR1; genus JAUXAD01. The sequence continues at coordinate 60,123 of JAUXAD010000001.1, read as the reverse complement.
GATTTTTCTGGTATGGCTGAACCGTTTTTGAATAAGGATTGTGCAAAGATGATTGAATATACGAATGATAAAGGATTTCAAATGATTTTATGTACTACATTAATAGGAATGAGGAATGAAGATTATGAAAGAATTTGTGATATTCCATTTGGATTAACATATATTCATCTTCCGGATAATGATGGGAATACTAATATGAAAGTAGACGGTGATTATTTAAGAATATTGGATAGGGTCGCGAAGAATCCGTTAAAGAATTGCACATTCACATATTATGGTTCGCTTCATAAGAAAATTATACCAATTTTAAAAAAGAATAATATCACTGCATTAAAATTTCCTTTGTATAATAGGGCTGGAAATGTTTCGCATATAAAATCAAAAATAAAAAGTAGAGGGAAATTGGTTTTGTGTAAGAATTCGAAATATTTGAATCATAATGATGTGTATCCGGATGGATCAGTTGGATTCTGCAACGCGGATTATGGGCAGAGGCATACGCTTGGAAATCTTTTAACTGCTTCTTATACTTCTTTGTTTAAGGGAGAAGAATTCAAGAGAATAAGAAAGGCTTTTAAAAATGGTGCGAAAGGAACGCTCTGTTATGACTGTGACGGGTGTATTGGAGTTTATTCGAAAGAAAATTTAATTAATAATACGAAAAAAATTGTTAGAAAAACTGGATTAACTAAATATATAAAGAGGGTTATGACTTCTTTTGGTATAAAGATAAAATGAAAAATGTGGATAATGTTAATGATACTAGAAAGGAGGTAGACGTTGTTTATGTTATTGGTTCGAAACTTGGTAGTACTGGGATAGGTATGATCGCATATAATATAGTTAAGCATTTGGAAGATTCTGGATTAACTTATAAGATTTTTTGTAGAGGGTATGATAAAAAACTTAAATTAAATAAAAAAAATATTAAGTCGTTTGGTTATTTGGAAACTTTGTCGTTTCCTCTGAGATTTCTTCAAAAGAAATTAAATCTTAATATTGATCCATTTAAGCATGTCAATTATTTTTTTGGGAAGGGGGTTGCGCGTAACTTACCTAAATGTAAGATATATCATACCTGGACAGACCTTGCTCCAGAAGCGATTAGAAAAGCTAAGAAATTTGGTTCGATATTAATTTTAGAGGGGGCGAATAGTCATATATTAAATGCGAGCAATATTCTTAAATATGAAAATAAAAAATATGGTGTTTCAGACCCTTATTATAAACATAAGCTGAAGAGTGTGCTGGAAACGTATAAGTTGTATGACTATGTGATATGTCCTTCGAAATTTGTTTATAATTCTTTTTTGGAAAACGGTTTCTCTGAAGATAAACTTGTTCTTATCCCTTATGGGGTTGATTTAGAAAAGTTTCCTGCGGGGAAGATAAAGAAGGATTCTAAATTTCGTGCGATTTTTGTGGGGTCGCTTCAGTTGAGAAAAGGTATACAATATATGCTTCAGGCGTGGGAAGAGTTGCGATTAAAGAATGCTGAGTTGGTTGTTGTTGGAAGGGTCTGGCCAGACACGGCAAGGATAGTGGATAGATACAAAAATAATCCCACTATAAAATTTACGGGGTTTGATTCTAATACTTCTTCGCATTTGAGGGCTTCAGATATTTTTGTTTTTCCTACGGTGGAAGAAGGTTCGGCTTTGGTAACATATGAAGCTATGGCGTCAGGATTACCTATGGTTACGACTTTTAACTCTGGAACTGTCGCTAGAGATGGGAAGGAGGGATTTATTATTCCAATTAGAGATTTAAAAATTTTAAAAGATAAAATCTTTTATTTCTATAATAATCCTAAAATTGTTAAAAAAATGGGAAGAAATGCAAGGAAATTGGTTGAAAAATACTCGTGGGAAAATTATGGTGAAAGATTGGTTAAAGAGTATCGGAGGATTTTAAATGGTAAAACAAATTGAAAAAATGGGAAAGGGGTTTAGGAAACTTTGGAACTCTCCATTTTTATTGCATAGGCTTATGGCTATGCCCTATATTTCTTTTTTAAAATTAAGAGGAAAGACTGCGGGAGAAGAACCTCCTTTCATTAAATGTGGAGATTATGCCTATTATCTCGGAATAGGCAAATGCGCAAATTCAACAATAGTAATTGCAATAAGAAATAAATATCCAGGAGAACGGATCTACCTCGGAGACAAAAAAAGAATCAAAAGATTGAATAAAAATAATTTCTTCTTTACATTTGTAAGAAATCCATATGCAAGAGTCTTGTCTGCATATACAGACAAGATTAAAAGAAATGCTACATCTAAATATATTTATCAATTCAATGGGGTTTTAAATAAGATTAGTGGAAAGGATCTATCTTTTGAAGAATTTGTTAAAATAACTTCAAAAATACCTGACCGGTTAACAGATTATCATTTAAAATCTTATGGGGAATTGATTGAGGGGAATGGTTTAAAGATGGATTTTATTGGGAAGCTAGAAGACTTTGAAAAAGACTGGTCCTTTATTTCCAATTTATTAGGGTTTGATAAAGTGAAAAATCTAAAAAATAAAAATATAACTTCTAAAAAAGCAAACTTGAAGATCACTATACACCTGAATTAAAAAAGATAATCTATGAAAGATATAAGGAAGATTTTGAAAGATTTGGTTATAAAAAATGATTTTCATCTAAAAATGTCAAAAAGAAAAGAAAAAAGAAAATCTTTTATGATGAAAATAGATATAGAAAAAATTGACAAATTGGAAAGAGAAGTTAAAAAAAAGCTTCTTGGACTTAGAGATTTCGAAGGAGCTTATATAATTTCTAGGCTTGTCGGGAATAAGAAAAAAATCCTAATAGTAGGGTGCTTATGGGGAAGGGATTATCATTTTCTTAATGCACTAGGAAAAGAAATCGTAAATCTGGATTTAGGTAAACAAAATGTTCCTAATTTGGTAATTGGTGATATAACAAAAAAACAAATTTTCAAAAATGAAACCTTTGATGCTGTAATCATGGGAGAGATTATAGAACATATATTTGAAGATTTGGAGGCTTTAAAAGAAGTAAGAAGGATTTTAAAGAGAGATGGAAAACTAATCATAACTATTCCCTATTACGATGACCATGCAGAATATCATGTTAGAATGCACACACAAAAAACAATGAAAAGACTTTTAGAACATTCAGGATTTAGGATTGAAAGAGTGATTACAAGGGGAGGATTATTGATTTCTTTATCAAAAATTTTTGCAATACCTTCATTAATATTATCCAAAATAAGTTTAAAATTAAGAATAAATTATCTAAAGAAAATATCAGAAATGGATTATAAGTTGGGTCAGAAAAATAGATGGTTCTTCAAATTATCTAAATCTTACGGAGGGTACTTTATTGCATCAAAAGGCAATAAAAAGAATTTTGTTGAAGTCAATCGTAAAGCATTTATCCCATTAGAAAACCGAAAATGAGTATAAAAAACAAATCCAAAAATGAAAGTGTTTTCTTAAGTAACATTAGCAAAAAAGATGCAGGAGAATTTTCTCCTACAAAAATAATACTGAATAAGTTTGATCAGATAATTGCAAAAAATAGAAAAGATTTGATTAAATTTTATGAGAAAGTTTTAAAATGAAAAAAAAGAATAAAAATATTTCAGAAATTTTTGATTTAATGAGAACTTTTGTAAAAATAGTAAAAAGAAGAAACAATTTTACATATAGATATAGTTAAAATCTGTATTATAACATAGTTAAGTATTTAAATTACTATATGATTCTGAGTTTATGAAAAAAATTTTAATAACGGGATCAGGAGGATTAATCGGATCCGAAGCGGTAAAATTTTTCATTCAAAAGGGATTTTTAGTATTCGGTATAGACAATAATATGAGAAAATATTTTTTTGGAGATGATGGTGACAATTTATGGAACATCTCAAAACTTAAAACGCACACAAATTATATTCATTTAAATATCGACATAAGAGACAAAGAAAAAATAGAAGAATTATTTAAAATAAACAAATTTGATCTGATCATACATTGTGCAGCACAACCATCGCATGACTGGGCAGTTAGGGAACCTTTTACGGATTTCGAAATAAATGCAAATGGAACATTAAATCTATTGGAAAATTTTAGAAACTATTGTCCTAAGGCTGTATTTATTTTTACATCAACAAACAAAGTTTATGGTGATACTCCAAATAAGCTACCCCTCATTGAATTAGAAGATCGTTATGAGATTGATGAGTCTCATAAATATGCAAAAGAGGGGATAAATGAAAAAATGTCAATTGATCATTCTAAGCATAGTATCTTTGGAGCATCTAAAGTTGCTGCAGATATCTTAGTTCAAGAATATGGTAGATATTTTAATTTAAAGACTGTTTGTTTTAGAGGGGGTTGTTTAACTGGTCCAGCACATAGTGCCGCAGAATTGCATGGTTTTTTAGTATATTTAGTAAAGTGTATTGCAACAGGTAAAAAATATACTATTTTTGGTTATAAGGGTAAACAGGTAAGAGATAATATTCACTCTTATGATTTAGTGAACGCCTTTTACCATTTTTATTTAAATCCTCGTATAGGAGAAGTATATAATATTGGAGGTTCTAGGCATTCTAATATCTCAATGAAAGAAGCAATAAAAAAAATTGAGCATATATTAGGAAAAAAAGGAAACATAGAATATTTAGATAATAATCGTTCAGGAGACCATATTTGGTATATTTCAGATGTAACTAAATTTAAAAATCATTATCCTGAATGGAATTATAAATTTGATATCGATGACATATTAAATGAGATTTGTAATGTTCTTAAAAAAAATAATTTTTAAAAACATTTTTCTCAGATTAAAGATATAAAATGAATAAAAAAATTAAAGTTTTTTTTATAAATTTTCCTGAAATAAACATTAAAAATTATTTTCCTATAAAAGTTCTCTTAGATAATTTTAATGTTGAAATTGTTAATAACAAAAAAAATGCTCAATTAATTATCGGGCCAGTAGTTATGCATCGCCAAAATGATTATCTTGATCAGAATAAAAAAAATATAATTATTTCTGGAGAAAATTTATCCTTTAAAAGAAATCTTTTTTCAATAATAGAATCAATCTTACATCTATTAATTAGAGATAAAAAATATAAAGTAATAGATCTTTTAGATGGTTTTTTTCCTAAATTTATCTCTGGATTTCCATTTATATATTTTTTCTCTGGTTATATAGATGTTTTAAAGAAAGTAAAAAGAGGGGAGTTTAGAAATATATATTTTCTCTTATCAGAAGATTATAATTCTAGAAATACCATGGTTCTTCCTTTTTTTTTACAAGAATATTATTATAAACTTAATAAATTAGTTAAGAGAGAGAAAAAGAATAAAAATAATCTGAAAAACAAAAAATTTTGCACTATGCTCGTAGGAAGTAATTCTTCTAGGGAAAGGGTTCATTTTTTTAAGAAGTTGTCTAAATATAAAAAGATTGATTCGTATGGTAAAGTAATGAATAATATGAATAATGAACTATTTAATCATGAATGGAAAGAAAACCCAGATATTAATCTCTTCAATATTCTTTTTGGGAAGGAAAAACCAATGCCTAAAAAAGCAGATAAAGATTTAATTAAAAAAGGTTGGAAAGAAAATTCTGAACTTTTCAAACAATATAAATTTGTTATTTGTTTTGAAAATAGTTTTGCAAAAGAATATCTTACAGAAAAACTTCCAAATGCCTTGCTTGCCGGAGTTGTTCCAATATATAGGGGAGACCCACATATTAAAAAATATTTTAATACAAGGTCTTTTATTGATTATAACGACTATAAATCATATAAAAAGATGATTCGAAAAATAATCCAATTAGACAAGAATGATGAAGAATATTTGAAAGTATTGAATGAATCTTGTTTTAAAGAAGATAAGTTGCCTAAAATATTTGAAGAAAAAGAAAAGGAATTAATTGATTTTTATAGGAGAGTTATTTATGGTAAAAGATAAATTTAAATTAACAACACCAATACTTTTTTTGGTTTTTAATAGATTAAAAACAACTGGACAAGTGTTTCAAGAAATTCAAAAAGCGAAGCCGAGAGAATTGTTTGTTGCGGCAGATGGCCCTAGAGATAATGAAGAAAAAAAGAAAACTGATGCAGTAAGAAAATATATTCTGAAGAATATGGATTGGGAATGTAAGGTAAAGACTTTGTTTAGGGAGAAAAATTTGGGATGTAAATATGCTGTTTCTTCGGCGATTGATTGGTTTTTTGAGAATGTTGAATCAGGTATAATTTTGGAAGATGATTGTTTGCCTTCGCAGAGTTTTTTTAGGTTTTGTCAGGAGCTTTTAGAGAAGTATAAGGATGACGAAAGGATTATGCAGATAGGTGGGACGAATGTGGAGGTTGAGACGAAAATACCTGTGAGTTATTTTTTTACGAATGGTTTTAATGCGTGGGGTTGGGCGACGTGGAGAAGGGCATGGGAGCATTATGATGTTGAGATGAAGAAGTGGGGGAAGTTTAGAACTTGGAGAATATTTTTTTTAATGGCTAATCCTCCTTTATTCATTAGACTGAAATCGTGGCGGTTGTTTAATCTTACATATAAAAAGAAAATTGATACTTGGGATTATCAGTGGATATTTTGTTGTATGATGAAGAAGGCTCTTTGTGTTATTCCAAAGGTAAATCTTGTTACAAATCTAGGATTTGAAGAAAATGCGACGCATACCTTTAATTATGAAAAAAATAAAAAGAAGCTTCCTATGTCAGAAATTGAATTTCCTTTAATTGTTAATAATTCTGTTGTGCCGAGAAAAGAGTATATGAAGAATTGTATTCGATTTTTTAAATAATTTGAAATTAATATTTTAGGGAATTTTCAACGAATTCAATTTGACGACAAAATGAATTTTAAACAATTAATAGACAAACTTCTACACAGATATGTTTATAGAAATAGTGGTGTGGTAGCTGTGAAAATAGGAAGAATCACTTTTGTAAAAGGGGAATTATATGAACATAATATTCTATCACAATTATCTTTTTAAATAAAATCATTTTTCAATTTACATGAAAGTTCAGAAAACGACATTGAAAAATGTCTTGCTGTTTAGTCCTTATATTTTTGAGGATAATCGGGGTTTTTATGTTGAGATTTATAATAAAAAAGAATATTCAAAAATTATTGAGGAACAAATAGGAGAGAATGTTGAGTTTCTGACAGACTGTATTTCGGTTTCTTATAAAAATGTTTTACGTGGGATTCATGGAGATGCGAAAACTTGGAAATTGATTTCTTGTCTCGAGGGGGAAATTTATTTGGTTGTAGTTAATTGTGATAAGGAGTCTGAAGATTTTGGGAAATGGGAATCTTTCTTTTTGTCGGAAAAAAATAGGAATCAGGTGTTGGTTCCTGCTAAATATGGGAATGCGCATCTTGTGATTAGTGATAGGGCTATTTTTCATTATAAGCAATCGTCTTATTATGATCCGGAGAATTTGAAGCAGTTTACGTATCGGTATGATAATCCGTTGTTTAATATTAGTTATCCTATTAAAAATCCGATTCTTTCAAAGAGGGATAATCGTGGGAGTGTGTTGATTGTGGGGGCTAGTGGATTTATTGGGAAGCGTCTTTATGATTTTTTGGGTAATAATTTTGAAGTTTATGGGACTGGGTATCGTTCAGAGGAATTTGATAAGGTTGATGTTACTGATAAGAAGGTCTTAGAAGAATATATTCTGAGTAAAAAACCAGAGACTATAATTTGGCTAAGTGGGGAAAGACCGGAATTTTGTGAAAGAAATCCTGCGGAAGGCTTGAGAATTAATTCGGAAGCATTGTTCTCTCTTGTTGAGATTTTAAAAAAGAGTGAATTGAATTCGAAGTTGATCTATGTCTCTTCGGATAGGATTTTTGACGGGAAGAGTGCTCCATATATTGAGACAGATGTCCCATCGCCTACTACAAATTATGGTTTTACGAAAAAAATTTGTGAGAAATTTTTAGAGAGTTCTGATGTTGATTATAAAATAATTAGGACTTCTGCAGTTATTGGGAAGGGAGGGGTTTTCTCTGAGTGGATTTTAGAAAAGTTAAGAAGTGGCGAGAAGACTGAGATGTTTTCGAATAATTATTTTACGCCGACACCGAGGGAATTATTTTGTGAGAATGTGGAGGAGATTATCAAAAATTGGGAGACAATAAATCAGAAAATTATTCATTTGAGCGGAGGGGAGAGAATGAGTCGTTTTGATTTTGTGATAAATTTTGCGAAGCATTTGAATATCTCAAATTATGATGTCTATAAAAAAGAGGGAAATTCTAGTTTTCCGGAGGACTCCTCGCTAAAACCTTCTAGAATCATAAAGTTTAAGAAGAGTTTTTGGGATTATATTGTTGAGGAATTTAATAAATGAGAATAGGGTTTTATTCAAAGTGGAATATTGTGGAGGGGAGATTTATAGGAGATCATTTATATGCTGGTTATTTATGTAAGAATCTTTTGAAATTAAAGGGGGTTAAATCTGCAGAACTTTTTGCTCCAAATAAATTGCCGGAAGAGAAATTTGATTTTATGATTTATCTTAATGATACTCCGTTGATTGGGAGGTGGGCGAAAAAACATGTGCTATATTTTCAGAATGGATATCCTCGGAAAGAGGCGATTGAGAAATTGAAAGAGTTGAATGGTTTTGATTTGTATTTATTTGTTTCAGAGGAGGCGAGAAAGATTTCTAAAGAAATGGGGAATAAAAGTGAGTTGTTGACATTTGCTGCGGAAACATCGGTTTTTTATCCAAGAGAGAAAAATGAGAAATATTGTTTTAATGTTACATATGTTGGGAATGATATTAAATGTAGGGAAAGGATGGAGAAATTCATATTGCCTGCTGTTCGTTTTAATCTTGGATTATTTGGGGGGTGGAGATATTCTAAGAAAGAGATGTTGAAATATTTTTATTTTTTTATGCCTAGATATAAAAAGATATTGAGGAAAATATCGAAGGGAAAAATATCTAATGAAAATATTTCTATTTTATATGGTAGTTCTAAAATTAATTTGAATTGCACGGGTGGGGGTTTTGTTGAGATGGATGCTTCTACGCCGAGGCCTTTTGAGATTCTTGCGTGTAAGGGATTTTTGATTACAGATGATGTTCCTTATTTGAGGAAGGTTTTAGGTGGTGGGGCAGTATATACTTCTGGAGGTAAAGATTTATTGGAGAAAATAAAATATTATTTAGAACATGATGGTGAAAGGGAGAAGATTATTGAAGAAGGCTATAATAGAGTAATAAAAGATGAAACTGTTTTACAGAGATCTAAATTGCTTTTAAGATATTTGAAGGATTTAAAATGAAAGTGATTTTTGTTAATCTGCCTTTTATGAGATATAATGGAGAGGTTGTAAGGGATTTTTCTATTGAGAAGGATTTTAGGATAAGATTTCTAAGAAGTATAAAAAAAATGCGACTTCCAAAAATTTTTGAAAGATTATATAACTTTTTGGTCTTTAGTTATGGAAGCGTTAGATTTGGTCAAAGAGCTGGCTCAAGGTGGCCCTTTGCCGCAAAAAAACCTTTTGGGGCGTTAAATTATCCTTTTATAATGAATTATGCTGTTTCATATTTAAGGTCAAAAAATTATGATGCGGAAATTTTTGATGCCATTGCTGATGAATATTTTTCTTATTCTAATTTTTTGAAAAAGCTTAAGAGAAAAAAACCTTCTCTGGTCGTGATTGAGTGTTCGACTCCGACTATAGATATTGATTTATTAATCGCGAGGGAAGTTTCTAAATTTTCTGAGGTTGCTCTTGCGGGACCGCATCTTACTTTGAAATGTGAAGAAGTTCAAAGGCAGGCACCTTTCGTGAAATATTTTCTTCCGGGGGAATATATTTTAAGTTCATTAAAAATGGTTGAGGCAAAAAAAAGTGGTGTTTACAAATCAGAAGTTGTTGAAAATTTGGATTCTTTGCCTTTCCCATTTAGGGACTATTCTTCTGCTCCAAATTATTATGATCCTTCTATGAACACTCTTAGCCCACAGCTTCAAATTTGGGGAAGCAAAGGATGTCCTTTCAAATGTACTTTTTGCATGTGGCCACAAACTATGTATTGCGGAAAGGTTTCTTTGAGGAATCCAGAAAAGATTATTCAGGAAATTAAAGATAATCTTAAAAGGCATAAATACAAAAGTATTTTTTTTGATGATGATACATTTAATTTGGGGACAGAGAGAATTAGTGAATTAAGTGATGGGTTGAAAAAAATTGGACTTCCTTGGACTGTTATGGGAAGGTTGGATTGTTCTCCTCAGTGGTTATTTGAAAAAATGATTAATTGTGGATGTGTGGGTGTGAGATTTGGTGTTGAAACATTCAATAGAGATGTTTTGAAAAATGTTAATAAAGGGTTGGAAAATATTAATTTTTTAGACACGATAAAAAATCTTTCGAAAAAGTACCCGAAGATTATGTTTCATTTGACTATGATGAAAAATCTTCCTGGGCAGACTAAGGAAATTCATTTGAAGGATATGAAAATTTTGGAAGAGATGGGTTATGAGCAAAATCTTGGGTTTCCTCATCGGGCTAATAAGTATAGACATTTTCAGCTTTCGTCTTGTGCGGCTTTTCCTGGAACGAAAATGCATGAAGATTTAAAGAAGGATAAGAAAGAGACGTTGAAAGATTATGTGAAATATGGTGGGGTTTAAACTCTTAATAGGCTTTTTTTGAATTGGATAGTTTTTAAAGTTTTATTTGTCAAATTGAATATGGATGATTTAAAATAAAAAAATTGTTCTTGTTTCAGATTCTGGGCAGAAATTAAAAAGGATTGATTTTGTTAAAATGTATGTGGGGGATTTTTTGATTCATACTACAACGAATGAATAAAATACTTTAAAAAGATGATAAAATATAGTGCTATTATGTATTATTCGTTGATTACATTGAATTTAAAATCTAAAAAGTTTGGAGTCTTGCCTAAATAAAATGTCTAATCATGAAAATTATGATTCAGAGTTTTTTAAGAACTTGAAAAAGGGTTCATTAAACTCTGCGAAGGAGATTGTCCCTTTTTTGTTAAAAAATTTAAAGATTAATAGTGTGATAGATATAGGTTGCGGATGTGGAACTTGGTTAAAGATATTTGAGGATATGGGTGTGAAAGATATAACTGGGGTCGATGGAACAAACTCTAATGAATCACTTGTAATTAATCAAAAGAACCTTATAATACATAATTTAAATGATTTAATAAAATCATTTAAGCCAATTAAAAAATATGATATTGCATTATCTTTAGAGGTCGCTGAACATTTAAATAAAGAAGCTGGAGACGCTTTAGTTAAAAGTTTAACATCATGTAGTGATATAGTTTTATTTTCCGCTTCTATTCCAGATCAGGGAGGAGGAACAAACCATGTTAATGAACAATGGCCAGATTATTGGGAAAAGAGATTCAGAAAAGAGGGATTTGTTGCAATTGATGCAATTCGTCTTAATTTTTGGGGGAATGAAAATGTTGAACCTTGGTATTATCAAAACACTATTTTATATGTAAGAAAGGGTAAGATTAAATCCAATAGTTTTTTAAAAAAAGAACTAGAAAAAACCAAATCACCAATCCCTTCACTTGTAAGCCCAATAATTTTTATTACTTTACAAAAGAAGTTTAATGTTGTTAGAAAAATATTCCCAAATTTTATAAAAAGAAGTTCAATTATTAAGGCCATTTTTAAAAAAAGGAGTGGATATTAATTCAATTATTATACATACTAAAGTATCGGAAAAGTTTTAAATGTATAACTTTCTAAAATAATATGAGAAAGAAAATTTTATTGATAGATCCCCCATTCCAGAAGTTTATGAATTTCTCTAAAAACGGAATTCCGATTGGATTACTTTCTTTAGCTGGGGAGTTGAAAAGAAAGGGACATTCTGTTGAGGTTCTTGATTCAGATTATAATCCTAACGGGATTCCATATCCGTTTATGGCGAAAATAGAGCATTATGATGAATATTTGAATAATTTGCATAATGGAAATCACCCCATATGGAGTAGCATCGCATCGCATATTGAGGAATCAAAGCCCGACGTAGTTGGTATTTCTATGATTTCAACTAAGTTAAGGAGTGGGTTAAAAATAGCACAAATTGCTAAAAGTCTAGGAGTAGAAAGGGTTATAGCTGGTGGACCCCATGTAACAATCTATCCTGAGGATGCATTACAAAGTAATTATGTTGATAGTGTTGTACAGGGAGAAGGGGAGGCTGTTTTTGAGAGAGCATTAACCGAAAAAGTTGTAAAAGCAGATAGAATAAGAGATATTAAATATTTGGCATGGCCAGCAAGAGAAACATTAATCGGGTTAAAGGATTATCAGCCCAATGATCTGGGTTTTGTTATGACTGCTCGTGGTTGTTCTGGGTCTTGTAATTTTTGTTGCTCAGAAAGCCTATGGGGGAAAATTGTAAGAAAAAGAGATATTGATGATGTAATAAGAGAAATGGATTCTATACATAATACTTATGGAACAAATCAATTTTATTTGGTTGATGACACATTCACATTGGAGAAGAAGCGGGTTGGAGAATTTTGTAAGAAGATTAGTGATAGAGGTTATAAATGGGGTTGTCTAACTCGAGTCGATAAGCTTGATGAGAATATGTTGGAGAAAATGGCTTGCTCTGGATGTTCTATGATTAAAGTTGGAATTGAAAGTGGGAGTCAAAATGTGTTGGATTTGATGAATAAACGAATTACTATCTCACAAATAGAATATGCGGCGAAATTGATTAATAAACATTCTATCCCTTGGTTAGCCTATATTATGGTAGGAGTTCCTGGCGAAATCTCTGCTGATGTAGATAAAACTATGGAATTAATTAATAACGTGAGGCCTTCTTATATTAGCACCTCGATCTATACTCCTTACCCAGGAACCGGATTCTCAAAACAGGGTAATGGCATTGATTTTGCAAGAGAAGAGGCTAATCATCATAGCATGAAGGTTTTGGCAGGAAATGTACCTCGAGAAAAAATAATTGAGTTTATGAAATTTGCTGATAGATATAATGCTAACTCTAAAGCAGCTCATAAAATTTATAATTGTTGATAAAGAGAGATATTTCTAAACTAGCATAAATCTTTAAATCTACTAATTTTTCATAAAAAATGATAGAAAAAATAAAGATAAAAAAAATTGGGTTAATCGCAAATTTTGGCCAAAAGATTGAAATAAGCTCTTCAGGACTAAAAAATTTTTTTTTAATAAGTAGAATTAATCCAAAGAGGCCTTTGAAAACATTTTTCTTAAAACTAAATAAAACTAAATTAATAAAAATTATTTCAACAGCTTATTTTAGAAAGATTACAAAAAAAGGTGTTGCATTGACTGAACAAGCATTAATTTCCCTAATTTTTCCAAAAATAAAATTTAGAAAAATCTTAAGACTAGAAGTTTATATTTTAGGTAAAAAGATTTCTTTTGATTTAAAGGATATTCATTTACTTAATTTATTAGGAGACTTAAGAGGAGTTATCGTGAATAATCAATATGCATTAGATAAAAAAAACATCAAAAATAAAATTGTTATTGATGCAGGATCTCATAATGGGGAATTTTCTTTATTGGCTGTTCTCATGGGAGCGAAAAAAGTATATGCTTTTGAACCAGTTTCTAAAACTAATAAAATCTTATTGACAAATATAAAGATCAATGGCCTGAGTAAAAAAATAAAAGTTATTCCAAAAGCATTGGGGGATAAGAATGAAACTGCTATTATTCATTTCGATTTCGTGGGAGATGGTGCAGCAAGAATAGGCTCAAAAATCAAGAGTAAAGATTCTGAAAAAATAGAAGTTATTAAACTTGATGATTTTATTAAAAAGAATAAAATTTCTAAGATAGGATTTATCAAAATGGATGTTGAAGGATTTGAGGAAAATGTTTTATTGGGTGCCAAAAAAATAATAGAAAAAGATAAACCTGTCCTATCTTTGTCTGCTTATCATAAAACTTCAGATAAAAAGAGACTCCCTAAAATTATTAAATCTTTGCGGGAGGATTATAAAATAGCATTAAATAATTTCGATGAAGAAAATTTCTACTGTTACTAAGTTGATTAAAGAAAAAAATATTAAAATATATGTAATAAATTATCTCCCCCTTAAGGAAAGAAGGACTTATTTAAAAAAGAGGTTGAGAGAAATAGGGTTAGATAAATTTGTATCTTGGTTTATTCAAAAGCCGGGCCAATATACAGAAAAGGAGTTTTCCAAGTTTAATTTTATTTCTCAAGAAGAATGGACAAGGAGGCTTAAGTTTGTCGATGGTCCTAAGAAACTTCTAAAACCCAACAGTTCAGAACTAAATCTTAACTTAAACCATCTTGAGATATATAAAAAAGTGGTTAAGCGAAAAAATTCTTTAGCACTTATTTTAGAAGATGATGTAATTCTCGAGGAAGATTTCTTAGATAGGTTAATAAAATGTATTCAAGAGCTTCCAAGGTCTTTTGATGTTGCTTATACTGACAGTGGAATCTACTTCAGATGGCAAAAGAGAATAAGTAAGTTGGAATATTTTCCCTATAATGGATTTTTAACAAGGACAACTGCTTCATACTTTATCTCATTTGAAGGGGCAAAAAAATTTCTTAATATGGAAAAAGCATCTTTTCCACATGATCTTGATATGAGATATTATGAAAAAATGAACAAAATGAAAGTCTACTGGCTTGAGGGATATCTTACTTATCAAGGTTCGGTTTATGGAAATCATTATAAAACAGTTTTACAAGCAAAAGAAAATCCTCATCTAACCCAGAAGCTACTCTTTTCAATAGAATCACGAAGATTTGACAAAAAAAATCCTTCTAAGTTTCTTATTTTACTAATAGATTACCTAATTATTATTCCTTACCGTGTAATAAGAATTTTCCTAAAAAATAAAAAAATAAAATTCAATAAATTTAGTGGTTAATTTTATTAATAATTTTATAAACCTTAATTCTATTTGATTGTCATGTGTGGAATAAACGGATTCAACTTTGTAAATAGAAATACATTGAAAAGAATGAATGATTCTCTTAAACATAGGGGCCCTGATTCTGAAGGTATTTATTCTAATAAAATTGTTTCCCTTGGACATAGAAGACTTTCAATAATAGATTTATCTAAAAAAGGTTCACAACCAATGACTTATTCCCATAAAAAAAGAAAAGTAATAATTGTACATAATGGAGAAATCTATAATTTTTCTGAACTAAAAAAAGATTTAGAAAAAAAGGGATATAAATTTAAAAGTAAAACAGATACAGAAGTCATTTTAGCAAGTTATTTAGAGTGGGGGGTTGATTGTGTTAAAAAATTTAATGGAATGTGGGCTTTTTGTATTTATGATATGAATAAAAAAATTTTATTTTTAAGCAGAGACAGAGCTGGGAAAAAACCTCTTTATTATTTCTACGATGGAAAGAAATTTATTTTCTCTTCAGAACTAAAAGCAATTATTAAACATAAAATAAATGTTGAAATAAATGAAAAAGGAGTTGATTTATATCTTTCAATGGGGTTTATCCCTGCCCCTTTCTCAATATACAAAAATATTTTCAAGCTTGAGGCTAGGCAAAATCTTGTTTTTGATATAAATAAAACTACTCTAAAAAAAGAATACTATTATAAAATTCCTAAATATACTCCTGTAGAAAATAAAAAACAGCTTATTAAAGAAGCAGATAAAATATTTGAAGATTCGATAAATTTAAGATTAATCTCTGATGTTCCATTAGGCGCCTTTCTTAGTGGAGGGCTAGATAGTTCTGCAATCGTTTCTAAAATGTCAAAATTTGTCGATTTAAAAAAATTACATACTTTTTCTATAGGATTTAAGGAAGGTAATGATGAGACACCTTATTCAGACATGATGAAGAATCTTCTAAAGACAAAACATCATCATGAATATTTTAATAGAAATGATTTTGAATCTCTCTTAAAAGAGATGTTTTATTATTTTGATGAACCTTTTTTTGACCATTCAATGTTTCCTTCTATTCCTTTATCTAAGATGTCTAAAAAATACATCACTGTTTCATTAAGTGGAGATGGAGGAGACGAAATTTTTGGAGGATATCCAAGATATAATATTGCTTCTAAAATAGAATTATTAAAAAAAATTCCAATATTTTTTAGAAAAATTTTATTAAAAATTATTCCTAATTATTCTAAATTAAATAATATTAATGAGGGGATTAGACTTAGTTTATTTAATAAAGAAGATTTTTATTCAGAAGCAAGATCTTATGTTTATAAACCAGAAATATATAAAAAATTAATGAGAGAGAAATTAAAATATTTCCTAAATTTGACTAAAGACAATCTAACAGAAGCAATTATAATGATGGATTTATATTTTTATACAATCCCGGATAATTTTTTAACAAAAACAGATAGGACCTCAATGTCTAAATCTTTAGAAGTAAGGTGCCCTTTTCTCGATTATAGGTTTTTTGAACTTTCATCGAAGATTCCAACAAAATGGAAGATATCTTATTCAGAAACAAAAATACTTATGAAAGAGATGTTAAAAAACTATCTCCCTAAAAAGATAATAAAAAGAAAAAAAGAAGGCTTTATGCCTCCAATAGTCGAATGGGTAAATGAAAAAAACGATTTTAATCGTATAATAAATGAATTAGATAAAAAAAATCTTTTGAACAAAGAATGGAAAAGTTTTTCCCTTAAAATCTTGAATAAAAAGGATAAGGTTTCTATGACTTACAAAACAAGACTTTTTTTATTTTATAAATGGTATGAGTATTGGAACAATAACCAAGTCACTCTTTCTTAAATTTAATAATCAACAACCATCCGAAGTGATCCTTTAACCATAATATAATAAACTTCGGAAGAAAAGGAATCATCTTAGTCCCCATATGCGTAATAATAATCTTATCACATTTTAAACCTAATTTTCCCAATTCTTTTTTTAATTCTCTTGCAGTAAAATGTCTATGGTAGTAGCCATCTGTATAAAAATCTTGAACTTTTTCTAAATTATAGCCCTTGAAAATTTTACCTTTCAAGATTAGCCAGTTTAAACCATTGATATAATATCTCAAACTATTTTTGTTATATACCATTATTAATCCAGATACTCCTTTTCTTAAAACCCTCGAAACTTCTTTGAAGGCCTTTATTGTATTTTGTGAATGGTGCAAAACTCCCCAGGAGAAAATATAATCAAAGTTCTCATTAGGAAAATCTAAGTTTTTTGCATCTGCTCGCAAAACTTTAATTTTTAAGTTTTGAAAATTCGCATTTTTCCTTGTCATTTCCACCCCTTCTTTAGTTATATCCACTGCGACAACTTTTGCTCCCCCCTTGGCAAATAAACAAGAAGCTGCTCCAGAACCACAACCAATTTCTAAAACTTTTTTATTTTTAAATGCACCAAAATCAAATCCCCTAAAAAAAGGGTTTCCATTTAAAAAATTCTCTTCTACTTTCAAAAAATCTTTTTTAGATTTAGGAATTCTCAACTCCCTTTGCTTATCCCAATCTTCATAAGTCATTGGATGCGCCTCCCACCATAATTTGTTCCTCTCTTGCTCACCAATATTTTTCTTTTTTAAAATATCATCTGTTGTGTTCTTAAGGTTTTTATCTCGATTTTTCATTTTATCTTCTCAAAAATATTTTTAAATTTTTTTTCGTATTCCTTCAGAGTATAATGTTCTAAAAATCTTTGTCTCCCTCCCTTTCCCATGTTAATTCTTTTTGCTTTATTATTTAACAATAAATTTAGTTTTTCTGCAATTTCTTCTGCAGTATTCTCTTTCAAAACAAACCCTGTTTTTCCATGTTGGATCGTTGTAGGAATAGTTGCAATTCCATTAGCAATAACAGGCAATCCAAACATCATGCCTTCTAAAATAACTCTACCAAAAGTTTCTAATTTATATTCTGTTGGAAAAACTAAAACATCATAATTTTCTAAAATTTTATTTTTTTCTTTTCCTATTTTTTTCCCAAGATATTTGACATTTTTTTCTAGACCATACTTCTTAGTGAGTATTTCGAATCTTTTCTTTTCTTTTAAGGAAGGCCATGCCCCGACAAAATTACAATTGAATTTTTTTCTTTTCTTTTTTAAAATAGAACAAGCTTGCAGTAATTTAAGCCATCCCTTACTTTCATCCATATTTGAAAGAAACAAGATATTGAACTCTTTTTCTTCTTCTCTTTTTTTGATTATATTCTGAAATTTTTTATCAGAAACTTCATTTTTTATTGCATTAGGAAGAATAAATACTTTTTCAGAAGGAATTAAATTTCTTAAATCATGAACAAGTTCTTTTCCAAGGACAAGTGCCCTTTCCTTTTCAAACATTTTTTTATAAATTTTTTTATGTTTCTTCCAATCCTCAGAAGAAATTCTACTTCTGATGTGAAATAAAATTTTTCTATCAAATATTTTTTTAATTTTCTTGATAAACAAATAATCCCGATATAAACCAAAACCAGATGTTGCTGGAACGAAATAAATTAAATCTGGATTAAAATCCATTAATTCTCTCTTTATTTGTCTTATTACTTTAAAAAAACCAATTATTTTTAAAAGATTTAATGTTCCAATATCGCTTAATTTTTTGGAATAATTTAATTTTATATTTCTGACTTCGAAATCTTTTGATTTCTTTAATATTTCTAAACAAGTTTCACTAGACATTGCGCTTCCATAATGTGGAGGTGGAAGCGGACTAATAAACAAAATTTTCTTTTTCATTTTAAGTATATCTTATTTAAATATAAAATTGCTAAAATGCTCCTCCAAATTTTTATTTTTGAATGCTTAAAGTCAGTAAGTCCTCTATAAAACCATTCTAAACATATTTTTCTGAAGAATCTTGGAGATTCAGATTTTTTTCCCAACAAGAAATCCATTCCTGCACCAACATTGAAATAATTTGTCGGATATTTTGTATATAAGTAATTTGATAAAATTTCTTGTTTAGGATTGCCAATGCAAACCCATACAAAATCTGGTTTAAAGCTTTTTAATTTCTTTAAGATTGAATACTTTTCTCTTTTTGGAAACTCCAACTCTTTTATAAATGGCAGATCATAGGAATAAATATTTTTTCGGGGGATGTCTGTAATTTTAGATAATTTCTTTTTGTTAACATTACCTATGAAAAAATGTTTTTTTAATTTAGAGTTCCCTGATAATAAAAAATGTTTTGTAAATGTTGGACCTCTTTTTTGACTTACCCCTAATTTAATAGAAATTAGTTTTCCATCTGGGAAATTCACACTATTTTCATTAGAAAGACTTTTTCTGAATTGAGAATTATTGTTAAATAGATACAAGCTATGCATATTAAAAAAATTAAATATTAAAGGTTTTTTTAGGGTTAAAATTTCTTCAGGTTTTTTGTCTACAAAATAGATAATTTTCATAAAATAGGCAGATTTTTACTATTTAAAAACTTTTTATCCCTTAAACTTCAAATCATCCAATGACCCATATCCTTCAGAAGGCGCATAAAATTCTTCAACAATATTTATTTCATTAGGGATATTAATTGTTTCCCAAATCTTTATAGGCCCTCTAATCCCATTAAAATAAATAAAATCATTTAAGTCAATGCCTTGTGCTTTTAATAAGCTTACATAGGGATCTGGTTCTGAATGCACTAATTTAATTGTTTTATAATTATCAAAAGGATCATTCATTAAGTATAATTGAGAAACTAAGCTCTTTGAAACTTTTGGAGAAAGATATATCACCGCACCCAAATTATTCATTTGAATCCCCTGACTTGTTTGATCAACTTTCGGAATAATATAAATAACTACCTCTAAGCCATTCTCGAAATCTAAAATTTCTCCATTATAATAAATATATCTTAAGGGGATTCTGGTTTGTTTTTCATTATAAAAGAAAACTCCTTCTGGTTGTTTTAATGATATAACTTCTTTAGATTTCATTGTTTCCAAAATAATTCCACCGACAATTGCTTTTTTTTCTGGCAAAAATATTTCTTTTTCATTTTCATTGTAAGTTATATCACTATCTAACACAGTGCCTCCAGAATAAACATAAATTGTTTGATTATTTGTTTCTTGAGTCTGTTTTTCATCTATTAACATTGTAGGAATCCAAGCAAATCTATCACTTCCTGATTCATCACTTCCAATACCTGAATAAGCAGAATATTTTCCTATATCTGTTGGGTCAATTAATAAATAGGAAATGTTCATTGTTTTAAAAAAGCTTAAAGCTGTTTCTGGTTTTGGGGTTGTTAAAATATATCTTCCTATTTTATGGTTCCCCTGATACATACTTTGAATTTGCCCTCCATCAGCTAAAGTTGGTCTTTCTCCGAGATATTGCACCCAATAACCATAGTCCCACCAGTGAACAAATATTGAGTTTTCAGGAGTATTTTCTCTTACCCAAGACATCGCATTTTGCCATTGAGGGTTTGCAGAAGGCCCGGTATATTTTGCTTGCCGGATTGTGATGGTCGCAAAATTAAAAGAACTAATTATTAATCCTATAATCACTAAGATTAGGACTGCAAATAAAATAAGTTTTAAAACTTCTTCTTTACTTTTCTTTGCATAATTAAACAATTTAATAACAGAATAACTAACCATAAAACAAACAAAAGGAGTAATTACAAAGAAAAGTCTTATCGCCCCTCTTGCCGCAATTAGCATAATAAATAACCAAGAAGCAATTAAGATTAATTCGCTTTTTATTTTAATTTTATCATGAAAATAAAGCCATAAAAAATATCCTGCAAATAAAATTAAACCCCCAAAATAAACGAATTTACTTATAAAATTAGTCCCATTAAATAATGAAGAAGAAGAAATTCTACTAAATAAAATTCCAGAAATCATAATTATCCAAAATAAAACAAATAAAATCTTATTTTTCTTTTTTTCAATGCCTTTAGCAGCATTAATCCCAACAAAAACCATTCCTGCATAAAATAACCAAAAAAATATCTTGCCAATTTGGTTCATCCAATCCATAAGATATGGTTGAGCATTTTCTGCTACAGTCAATACCAATCTTCCCAATCCAAAAGGATGTAAAAGCCTATCTATTATACTTGAAATGAGAGAAAGGATATTTTTCCCATAAAGAGAGAAAAAAATCACTCCCAAAATAATAACAATTAACCCACTAAATAAAATCCTGTATTTGTCCAGCTTTTCTTTTGATATAAAATTAATTTTTGCTTTTAATTTAATTACTGAAAAATCCACAATTAAAAATAAGAAGACTGCTCCTGTAAGAAGGCTACTTGAACCAAGAACAACTACTGTGATTATTGAAGAAAAATCAAACCCATATAGTAAACCAAACAAAATACTTGATAAAAACCAAACTAAATAAAATATTAAAAAATTATAAAGAGGTTTTTTATTTAAATTCTCTGGATTCTGAACCTTGATTAACCAAAATAAACCAAAACTTAATGGAATAATCATAAAAATAAATTTTGCAATTCCTGTCCAGCTTGCTATTGTAAATGCAGAAACAAACCCAACAAGCAATCCCCATAAAATAGTTTTGATTAAAATATTCTTTTTCTCTTGTTTATTCTGGTTTTCCATTTTTAATTTGTCAAGGAATTTTAAAGCCAAACCATAGCAAAGCAATGCCAGGAAAAAAGCAAGCATTCCAATTGCTTCGTGATCAGAGAAACCAGCTAGTGTTCTGTAAAGATAAGCAGGAATAATTGTAAGGAGGGCACTGCTTAATATAGCAGTAATTTTAGATTTTGTTAAAACATATATTAAGAAGAAAAAAATAACTAAAGCCAACGCAAAAAATATAACAGGAGAAATTACATTAATAAATTGTATTGTAACATCTTTATCAAATATGCCCCCTATTTTATGCAGAAAAATAACTGTTTGTGGCAATATTTCAGGATGCCATTCTACATCAAAAATTCCTCCTGTCCTCATAGCATCATAAGCAGGCAATCCTCCTTGCTCCACCATTGTTTCAGCAACCCTCAAGAAATAAAAAGGATCTAATGCAAGAGGAATGTATTCCCCTGTTGTGGCGTCTTTAAGATGAGGCAAATTTTGTAATCTAATCCAAGAACCACCAATTAAAAGGACTAATAGTAAAGATATAATTACGAAATTAATGACTTTTTTCTGGTTAAGGAAATTTTTTGTCTGATTGAAATATTTTTTTATTTCTTGTTTTTTGAAATATTCACTTATTTTTTTATTTTCTTTTATTGTTTCTCCAACTATCTTACTATCCTCAATCTTACTATCTTCGATATGACTCTCTTTAATCTCACTATCTTTTATCTGACTACCTTCAATATCACTTTCTTCAATCTTGCTTTCCTTAATTTCACTATCCTCTACATGACTATCTTTTATATTTTCTTCATCCATTTTATCTCAAATTAAGAGTAAATCTTGTTTTAAAAGTTTTAGTTATATCATAAACAATAAAAACCCAATCCCAATCACAATTATCTGAAATCCGTGAATCAACCACACAACTTCTCTTTCATAAACTTTCTTCTTAAACTTCCTCAAAATCTTTATTGCCAAATGTTCCAACCCATACACTTTTTCATAAGGCATCTCCAAACTTCCATCTTCATTTACTTTTGCAAAACTTTCTTTCTTTAATTTACCTCTTAATTTTAATCCTGTTTCAATTATATAAGGAATAAAAAAGAAGATTGCAATTTTTTCTATATTTCCTAAAATAGCAATCACAGCAATTAATGCACCAACAGAATAAGTCATTATATCTCCTGGGAAAACTTTGGCAGGATATTTATTAAATATATAAAATGCAATTAAGGCGGCAACCATGCATAAAGCAATTACACTTAACCAGCTATTTCCAGTAAGCCAGGTTACTAATGCTAATGCAGATAAGATTATAATCCCCTGACCTGCTTCAAGTCCATTATACCCTGCTAAAAAATTAAAAGTTGTTGTTGCACCCAAGATTCCTAGTGGAATTAATAAAAGAGGATAAAGCAACCCAAAATCAATCCCCATCATTGTTGATTCACCTGCATTAATAACTATTAAGGGGACAGCAGAAAATAATACAATTAATATTCTTATTTTTTTATTTAATCCTTTTTTCCATCCAAGAAGATCATCAACAATTCCTACGAACGAGCTAATAAATAAAACACATAACAAAGCAAAGATATAAGTTAATACCCCTGTGCTTTTAAAAACAAAAGTGTTTATTGCGACATATAACAAAATTCCTAAAGAAACTCCAAATAAAACAACAATTCCTCCTCCTTCAGCGACTTCTCTTTTATCCTTTTTGTGCATGTCTCTGTCAACTAAACCTTTTAACTTAGCCTTTTTATCCAGTAAGGAAGAATTAAATACGTGCAAAAAAAACTAACAAGGATAGCAAGCAAAAGTATTGATTCCATGATTTATAAGATTATTCAAGATTTTTAAATTTAATTACTTAAATAGAATAGGAGTAAGATATACTTCAATCAATGCAGCAAGTATTAAAATAACTATTGCTACAAAAAGCAGAATAACTACATTTTCTATTACTCTTAAAAATTTCGGGCTTTTTATTCCATTTTTAATTATTCCAACCCCAAAGATTCCTCCTGCCAGAGCAGTGATAAAATAAGCAGCAATCTCTGGAAAACCATGAATCATATATCTTGCAATTCCCAAAGGAATATGGGTTATTTGATATTTGGTGAATATGCTAATCGCTGCAGCAATAACACTTGCATTCCAAGCCAAAACAAATATAGCTCCCGCCCCAAAAATTAAAGAAAAAATCAGCGTAAAAATCATAACATAAACATTATTCTCTATAATTGATAAAAGTCTTACTTCTCTTGTTGCTGCACCAGTAGAAGCTACTTGTTGAGAAAAATCATATCTTGCAACACAATCTTCAATACTTCCCGGGTTATTTATCATACAATATGTCTCTACCTGAGCATTAAACAGGTTCGTGTCTTGCAGGATTGTATACCAAAGAGCAAACGCAAGAATAAATCCTAAAAATAGCCACATCAAAGCAAAAATAGCATCGCTGTGAGCTTTCCAAACACCTAATAATCCTTCAACCTGTTCATCCTGGTCTGCTTCTTGTTTTATTATAAAATACATAAAAGGCAGAGAAAACATAACGCAGAAAGTTACTACAATAAGTCCAGAATATTGCGACAACACAGGGTCTTTGGAAAAAAACCAATACACAAGCAAAAGAGAAAGTGAACCATAAATCAGACCAATAAAGAGCATTTTCCATGGTCCTTTTTCCACCTTTTTTGGATTAATCAAAGATTCTAACATGTTTGAGTAAACCAAATACTACTTTTAAATTTTTGTGATATTATAAGTATACAAATCCTTAAAAAGTAGGAGTTCCGATAAGAAATTAAAATGGCAGACATAAATGAAGCTTGCAAGAAGTTAAGGTCTGGAGACCTTATTATGCTTCAGTATGATGAAGGTAACTCAGGGAGACCACCTATAGAAGTGGTTGCCAAGTATTATGGCCATAATCCTCAAGGAAAAATTCTTAAGGTCATGTCAACTTTAATACCTCCTTCTTCTCAACTAGATACTAGGCTCCATAGAAATCATCTTGCAGACTTCAATGAGATAAAAGGTCTAACGAGATTAGTACCAGAAGAATTATTTTAATTCAATTAACTTTTTATAATCCTAATTCTTATTTCCATCATGAATAAAAGAGGTAAGTTCAACAAGATAGTCAAAGACATAAAGGAAATTAAAATTCAAGGGGCAAGGAATATTGCAAAGTCTGCGTTGAAAGCTTATTCTTTAATTCCAACAAAAGCTTCAAAGAAAAAACTTTTGTCTTCACGTCCAACAGAACCTATGATGGAAAATGTTTTAGATATGGCTGAAAAGGGAAAACCCTTAACTGAAATAAACAATCATTTTACAGAAGCACAAGACAAGATAAATAAAAAAGTTTTGAAATTAATCAAAAGTGGAGATGTTATTTTCACACATTGCCATAGCACAAATGTAATTGGCGCTTTAATTTACGCAAAAAAGAAAGGAAAAAAGTTTGAAGTTTATAATACAGAAACCCGCCCTCTCTACCAAGGAAGAAAAACAGCAAAAGAATTAAGAAAAGCAGGAATAAAAGTTACAATGTTTGTAGACAGCGCACTAGGCGTAGCACTTAGTAAGGAGCAAGGAACAAAAAAAGCAGATAAAGTTTTTCTCGGAGCAGACGCCCTCCTCAAAAAAGGAATCATAAATAAAATTGGAAGTGAAGTAATTGCAAAGATAGCCCGAAGCGAAAAAATTCCTGTTTATGTTATTGCAGACAGCTGGAAGTTTACAAAAAGCAAAGTTCCAAGAGAACAAAGAAAACTCAATGAAGTTTGGGCCAAAGCTCCAAGAGGAATTAAGATGAAAAATCCTGCTTTTGAATTTGTGAAGAAGAAGTATGTTACGAGGGTGATTACTGAAAAATGAACGCGAAGATTTATATTCTTTTACATTCTTTAATCCAAATGATTAGACATAGTGACCCCACGGCTTAATTTAAATTAGTCGCGGAGGTTAAATGGGGCAGCACAATAAAAATTGTAAAGTTCTTAGAAATCGATACAAATGCCAAAAATGTCAAAAAGGTTATATGATGGAATGGGCTTACAAGAATCATATCAAACATTGTATTGATGAAAAAAGAAAATAAGGAAAATATCATAAAAATGGGCAATAGTTTCTTACAATTTGATTTGAATCTGTCATTTTTTGTTATAATTTCTCAAACATTTATTTAAAGTTTCTGTTTTGATTACAAAATATTCAAAATTATCTCTTAATTCTTTAGAAAATCCCTGATGCACACTCGCAACTAAAACATCCTTTCCATGATCCTTAAGGAGATTTAACGCGGGAACAAAATCCGCATCTCCTGAAATTAAAATGCACACATCGCAATCTCCATTCATCAAACAATACTTGATCATGTCAACAGCACACCAAACATCAATTCCTTTTTCTTTTTTTGTTTGAATAATTAAATGAATGAATTTCTCAAATAATTTCTTACAATTATTACAAAACTTTATTTTGCTAAAGATTTTATTTTTCTTTTTATTAATTTCAAACTTAGAAGCTTTTTGCAATTTTCTTTTTACAACTTTGATTCCTTTTCTTTCTAGAGCATCTAAAAAAGATAAATGAGAATAATAATCCCTTGGATCTTCTTTTAAGTCCGGGATTGAAGCATACCAAATCATGTCAATAAAATTATATCCTTTAATCTTGCAAAGAAGTTTTCCTAATTTTAGAAAATCTATTTCATTGGGCTGTTTAATGCTCTTTACACAATGATAAAAATTATTAGCATCAACAAAAACATGGCTTTTTTCATTATTTTTCTACCTCAAAATTTAGAGAATGAGTAGGAAGCCCAGTATTACCCCGAAGGACCATACTGGGGACTTTAACATGGTAGATAGTATTCATAGGTTTATAAGATTTCTGGTTTATTTAAAATATGTTATAAAGATTATTATCTTGTATTCTCCTTCCAACAAGATTTAAAATTCCCCCATCCTTCTAATTTCTATGAAAATTCTAGACCTCCCAGAGCAAAACAGGCCAAGAGAAAGATTTCTAAAACATGGCCCAGAAGCATTGAGTGATGCAGAGTTATTTGCGATATTTTTGAGAATAGGGACTATTGAATGAGGTTTGGGGAAATGTGCCGAAGGGAATTAAGATGAAGAATCCTGCTTTTGAATTTGTGAAGAGGAAGTATGTTACTGGGGTTGTGACGGAAGAGGAGTTAGGGGGAGTTTGTGAGAAGATTAAATAGATTTTATTTGTTTATATAATTCAAGACTCTTTTTTCTTTTATTATGGTGAATTACTTCTTCTATTCTCTTTTTTATGTATTCAGTGATCATAAATTCTGCTCCAGATCTGGCATCATTATTTGGGACCCAAGTAGGTCTTGATCTTTCCTCGTCTTTTAACTTAAGTAACATTTCAACATCTTTGTCATCTAGAACTATAACTAAAAAATTATGATCACTATAAAATTCATACAATCTATCTGAAATATTTTCATCACTATTCTCTATTTTTCTACAGAAAACTACCCCAAAATGTCTATGGTCTTTATGGCTTCTAGTAAGAATTTGTCCTAATTCTAAACTGCCAATATTTGCATTATAATTTTTGCATTCTATAGGTACAAATGAGGATTTAAGATTAAAGTAATCCAAAACCCCTTTTAATGAGCTATTATCACTCCAATTAGCTTTTATATCGATTATTAATTTTCTTTTATGTAAAGGGGCTTGTCTTTTAATGTCGTGGATTAGGAAATTGTTTTTTGAAATATATTTAACAATATGCTCAATGATTTTCTCATATTCATATGCTTTCTTTTTTGTATTTCCTGTTTTTAGTATTGATAGGTTATAATTTAAGATATCACCAATATTTATGAAAGATTCGGAATCCAATAAATCTGCTATAACAGTCTCTTTATCTTCTCCAAGATATATTTTTCTCTTAATTACTTTTCTTATCTTAAGAGCAATCTTTTGAACATTAATTATAGGTTCATTAATTTTTTTATATAACCAAGCTTGATTACTTCCTGATCCAAGTTTAATTGATTCTTTTTTAAATCCCATGAGGGACAATAATAAATCAATTGTATCCTTATCAAATTCTGTATAAAATGTTTTTCTCGATTGCTTTATTGTGCAACCTCCATCTGTAATGAAATCAGAGACTACTTTTCTTTGATCAATATCTCCATATTGTGTAAACCAAAGTAAATATTTATTCTTCTCCAATTTTTTATTACATTGATCTAAAACAAATAATCTTTCAAAGGGTTCTGGAATTATATCAATAACATTAACTAGCATAATCAAATCATAAGTTTTATTCAAAGAAATTAGCTCATTTGGGTAAGTAACTTTCCCGTATCTTCCTTTATATTTTATAGCCTGTTGCATAAATTTTTTCACTGTTGGGCTTGGATTATGAAATATCTCCGGATATTCAACTGCAGTTACATTATGCCCCCCTTTAAGAAGTATTACTGTATGTCTTAATTTTCCAGCACCGAAATCTAATATTTTAAATGGACCTTTTCCCCTTATATGACTAAAGGTTTGTCTAAGAGAAGTTGCAAGGGATGGGGCCATTTCTGGCCGTGTTGGTTTTGCTGACCAAGCCACATCAAGCAATATTTCCCTTGTATTATTAAGTCCCTCTTTCTTCTGATAAATAGTTAATGGAGAATCCCAAATATCTTCTATTTTATTACTATGTTTTAATTTTATCTTTCTTTTTTCATTTGACATCTCCTTGATAATATCTAAAGCATATTGTGACATAGATCTAGATCTGCTTAATACAATCTTTTTTAATTTCCTCTTCATGAGCTTTATAGAACCTTGGTTCATATTATATGGCATGAATATAGCTTTTCTATTAGTTGTGTTAATACTAATTTCACTTTTTATTATTAGATTTGAAAAATTTTCCTCTAAATAAAACAAAATCGCAGAATAAATTTTCATATTTTTCGATAAAATTTCATTAATTCTGGTTAAATTTTCAATATTTAAAATTGAAGTTCTAACCCCCAATAATTTTAATTCTTTATTCAGTTCTTTCATTGAATTTTTTGCTTCATCCACATAAATTATTAACAAATCTTTCATTTTTTCCTCAACCTCACTTACCATTGTATAGAGAATAGAAATATTTAAAACTAGCGGACTCTTAATCTATTTACTAAAAAAGAAAATGAAAAAGAATTTTTGTATTGATTGTAAAGTAGATATCTCTCATAGAAGGTGGAATGCAAAGAGATGTAGAACATGCCAAATAGAACATCATTTATCTAATATGAAAAGATACAGAAATGCACACAAGAAAGAAATCAGAGAATATCAAAAAGTTTATTATAGTAAAGAGGAAAACAAACAATGAAAACAGAACATAAAATAATTTTTGAGAATTCTAAATATATGAAAGAGTCAAAAGATAAAAGTGTGGATTTAATGATAACTTCTCCCCCTTATCCCATGATTAAAATGTGGGATGAAATGTTTGGAGAACAGAATACAGAAATTACTCAAGCATTAAAGGAAGAAGATGGAGGAAGAGCATTTGAATTAATGCATCAAGAATTAGATAAAGTTTGGAAGGAAACATTTAGAGTTTTGAAAAATGGAGGAATTGCTTGTATAAACATAGGAGATGCAACAAGAACACTAAAAGACGTTTTTCAAATTTATACGAATCATGCAAGAATTTTAAAATATTGTTTAGATCTAGGTTTTCATGCATTACCTGAAATCCTTTGGATTAAAGAAACCAACAAACCAGATAAATTTATGGGTTCAGGGATGTTGCCTGTTGGCGCTTACGTAACTTTAGAACATGAACATATTTTAATTTTAAGAAAAGATGGAAAAAGAAAATTTACTGAACTAAAGCAAAGAGAAAATAGGCAGAAAAGTGCTTTCTTCTGGGAAGAAAGGAATATATGGTATTCTGATAAATGGAGAGATATTAATGGAGTTTTCCAAAAACTTAATAATACAAGATTAAGAGCGAGGAGTGGAGCATATCCTATTGAATTGGCTTATAGATTAATTAATATGTTTTCTGTTCAAGGAGACCTTATCTTAGACCCTTTTTTAGGAACAGGAACAACGACTTTGGGAGCAATGGCGTCTATGAGAAATAGTCTTGGTTATGAAATAGATAAAAACTTTAATGAATTTATAGAAGAAAGAATAAAAGAAATAAAAAAGATAGTTGGTTTTCGTGTTGAAGAAAGAATGAATAATCATAAAGAATTTATTAAAAAAAGAGAACAAGAAAAAGGAAAATTAAAGTACGTCAATAAAAATTATGAATTTCCTGTAATGACAAGACAGGAAGTTAATTTGCTTATCCCAAAAATTAAAGAAGTTAAGAGAATAAAAGAAAATTTATTTGAAGTAGAGTATGATCCCTTATCTCCCACTTGAATAAGAACAAAGTCTAGGATAAGCAGTATTATCTTCTCTCCAACGCTTCTCAATAAAACTCATATAAGATTCTGATTTGAGATTCCCAATATAAAAAACTATAAAAAAATATTTTTTGTGTTTTAATTCAAAGATATTAATTCCGTTTCTGAAGTGGATATTCCCTTTATCATATTTTTTAATAAACTCTTTCTCTTCATTAGAAAGAAACAATTTAAATATATCCTCTTTAGTCCGAATTCTCCCATTTTCTATATATGGAACCTTATCTTCCTTCTTGTCTGAGATAACTTTCTTTTTATGAGAGATCACTTTTCCTCCAATATAAATATCAACACCTATCCCAGATATAGTATTAGTCTCTTTTGCATTTAAATGATAATTTTTTATACGAGTCTGAATGTTATCTTGTGCAACCCCATTATAGATTATTTCTCCTTCAACTTCTTTTCCCTCTATAATTAATTTGGTTTTTTTGGGTAAGGATTTGGAGGGTTTATGGAACAAGTGGGTAAGAGGCTCATTTGTCCAGATCCAATAAACCCCTTTTGAAGGAGGAATTTTGTTAAAATCTTTTAGTTCTTTCAAAAAAACCCATTCTACATCTTTTAGATTAGAGTCTGGAATTTTGATTCTCTTTTCAAATTTAGAAAATCTTTTATCCTCTTTAATCCAGATATTTTTTCTATTCCTCATTTTAAGATAATTCCCTCATTTCTTCCTTTATTTCTTCAATAACTTCTGGATTGCTTAATATCTTCTTTTTTTCTTTCTTTTCTGAGAAAACATAAAACACTTTTCCACCATACTTCTGAGTAAATTTCTCATGAGTTTTCTTTTGTTGTATTCTTTCTTTTATTATTTGGGGCATTGTATCTGGACCTATGGGTTTTATCTGCAATCCAATAAATTTATTTTTTATTTTTATAAAAAAGTCTATGTTAAGTAATCTATCCCATTCATCCGGAGCTTCTTCTATTTTAACATTTAACTCTTTCTCTAAATTATCTTTAATCATAGTTATTTCAGAATCATATCCATCAAAAGTTCTTTGAATAACAAGATTATGCATATAACCGATACAATCTTCTTCGGTGATCTCTTCTATTTCTTCTTTTATTATAGTTTTTATTTTCTCAAATAATTTCTTTCCTAAATCATCTATGTGTTCTTTTGATTTAACTTTTTCATAATAGTAATTTTCCCATTCTTGCATATTTTTTGGACCGCATTCCCTTATACTTTTAGATGTTGGACCAACATTTCTTTTAAAGTTTAATTGGAATCGATTCATAACGCTATTCAAAACCCATTCTTTTGGCATGTTATTATTCTATTTTCTTCATTTTTTAATTCTTCCTATTCCCGCATAACTTACTCAATAACAGCAACCCAACAACATCTACATCCATCATCTAAATTTTTACAATCTTTTACGAGAAGGGGTATTTTTTCAAGTGCTTCATCCATTAGGAAAACTTTTCCATTTAAGCTTTCACATTTTTTACAAGTTCTTGCTCCAGCACTTGCAACCCATCTAACTTTTTCAATTCCATTTTGTTTAAAGTCTAATAATTTCATTTTTGCGGACAAGCCTTTCATATCAGATGAATTTCTTCCTTCTTCATTAAGAAAAATTGCCATATCATAGTAAATAGAACTTAATTTTTGAAAATCACTTACACTTTTTATTAATAATTTATTAAATAAAGACCAAGTAACATCACTATCAGAAGCTTCTTTTTTAAATTTTTTAGAAAGTTCTTTTTTCTCTTTTTCAAATTGTTTGTTGGTTATACCATACCTTTCTAAATTTTTCTCCCATTTATTAACTTCCATTCTACTCCTCCCCCTCCCCTTTCCTCTTACTTAAACTCAATCTAAAATCTTTAACAATATCCAGCATCTTAGAAATTTCCTTATCAATATCTCCTTTAATCACCTTACTATTTAATCTAGGATAACAAACCATACTCAAATCATCCCACAAACCTTTCTTCTTAATTAACTCAATAAATTTCTCTCTATCTTCTGGCATTACTATCTTATCAAACTCTTTAACAGAACATTTCTTATTACTGCCATAAACAACATCAATATCAAACTGCTTCGCATATTGAATTAAATTCACCTTAAATTCCTCCTCTGCTTTTTTCAATTCAGAAAGTTTTGTTTTAACTTCTGAAAATTCATCAACAAGTTTAACTCCTTCATCTTCTTTAAACTTTTTAACATCCTCAATTTTTTCTAATTCTGCTTGGTGTTTGAATGAAGGGCATTCTGATTTAAACCCGCAATAATCACATAAGTTTGTTACATTAGTTGGAAACTCTTTTGCATTTTCAATTTCTTTTATTCTATCAATTATTTCTTGTTGTAGTTTTTTCAATTGTTCATCTGTTCTTTCTGAAATAGCATCTTTGTTAAAAGCCAACATATGCCAAATTAACTTAACACTTTTAGCATCTTTGAATTTGTCCTTAACCCAAACAGAATAAAGAGCAAGTTGTCTATCTGAATCAGCTTCTTCTTGGTCTTTCATTCTTGCATTTGTCTTATAATCACAAACATAATAATTTCCTTTATTATCACATCCCAGTTTATCAATTCTAATATGCCATTGGTTCCCATCAGGCAATGTCATCCTATCTTGAGTTTCTAAACCCAGAATAGTCATCTGTTCAAATGGTTTCATTCTATCATAATAATCAGAAATAAACTTCTCTCCCATTTTTCTATAATTATCTGCCCCAACATTTTCTTTTTCTGCTTTAACAATTAAAATATCATCAGAATAATTCTTTGCCCACGAATCCCTATAAAATTTAATCAAAATATTCTTTGCAACTCTCTTCTTGAATTTTTTATTTTTATACAAGAACTCTAGTGTCTGATGAACCATATCCCCCATAAACGCTTCAATTGTTGTAGGAATCTCTGGTTTTTTCCTATCAATATATTGTAGTTTATACTTGTAAGGACAATTTTCATAAGTACTTACTCTTGAATGTGAGTATGTTGCCATAAATATTTAAGAAATAATGCCTTTTTACAGGTTTCTATTCCTCATCTTTCCTCGTAATCTCTTCAGGTATCCTATATTCTTCCCACCTAACCCTCTTCTTTTCTATTGTTTCTTTAAGCTTTTTTTCAACAGGAGAAAGTTTAGATTTTCCACTCTTAACTTCAACAAAGACCACTTCATTAATATCTTTTTCATCCATTCCTTTGAATACAACTAAATCAATTGGTTTCCCAACAAACCTGCATTCTGTAGGAAGATGTTTAAAATCTGGCAAATAAGGAGCTAATTGTTCTGAAAATTGTCCTCCTAAAACAGCCCTTGATTTCATTATAGCATCTTTTCTATGACTAGGTAACTCTGCTTCCCACCATTTATCTTTTTTAAAAGCTCCAGCTTTATGTCCAACCCAATAAGCTATAACTAAACCAATCAAGAATGCAATAATCAAGATTATTGTTATTATGTCCATATCCTTCTAAGAACCCCCACATTTATACGCCTTTCTATCGCAATAATCATTAAAAAGTAAAGTTTCTAGATTTTGGGATGGGAAGTGAACCGCAAAAAGAATTATATATTCTGAGAGAAGGAGATAGTCTTTTGTATATGGGGAGTGATCAAAAAAACATTGATAGAACTGCTATTGCTAACGGAGATGGGAATTATTCTATTTCAGGAATAATTACTGGGGAAGATGATTTTACAACACTTGTAAAAGACTCTTTTAATGTTAAAAACGGAAAAAAGAAATTAATCGCAAATGGTCGCAGAATCCTTAATATATCTACAAGAGATTTGCAATTCTTAGTTGAGGGAGCAAAATAATAAATTTTAAGAATTATTATACGCCTTCCGATTCTCTACATCCTTCTTTTCATTTCTTCTTTAATTCAAATATTACAAACAAAGGGGTTTTACTTTTCTTTTCCCAAAAAGATTTATCAATTTTCCTAGAAGTGTCAAGGGGTTTTGGTTCAAGGCAATCTAAAATCTCAAAATTAGATTCAACAATCTCTTTAATCATCAAAGAGAATGGTTTATGATAATAAGTTACTTTAAATGACTCAAACCAAATATCATTAACTTTTCTAGGATTGAGATAATCATCTCTTCCCCAAAATACTGGATCGTGAGTTGAAAATAAGAATACACTCCCCTTTTTCATAGTTTTATTAATGTTCTTTAAGAGTTTTATCCAGTCTTTAACATAATGTAAAGCTAAACTCGAATATACAAAATCAAATGATGAATCAGGAAATTTTAATTCTTTTAAATTCATTATATGAAATTCAATATCCGGATAATTTGCCTTGGCCTTCTTTATTAGTTCTTTCGATATATCAATCCCTACAACTTTCTTTGCTCCAAGTGATTTTATATGCGCACATTCTTCTCCTGCCCCGCACCCCAAACATAAAACAGTTTTTCCTTTTAATTTTGGAAGTTTAGAATACATAGCAGGCTTCTCTAAATAATCATGAGCCAATTTTTTTCCTTTTAACCATTGGTCTGTATTTTTATCATATGACGTTAGTGTTTTCATAAAAGAAATAATTCTTTAAGCTTTTTACGCCTTTCTATTTGATTAAATCTGAGGTTCAGCATCCCACTCTTTTTTTTGCTCCGGTGTTGGTCCTCTATGTCTTATTGGGAGATTTGGAGATCTTTCTTCACGCAATGTTAGTTCTTCAGGGAACTTAGAAAAAATTTCTTCTTGATCTACTACAACATAATTGCTCAAATCTCTTACTGAAACATGGCCAAAAAGTAAGCGTTCTCTTGGATATCTTATAGAAGCTACAACTTCTCCCCGTTTGTATTCTTCATCATTAACTGAATCTAATCTGACAGGATATATTTGATCCTTAAGAAGACAAGGCCCCTCGACATAAATAGCCTCTTCCAAATCAGGCTCACCTTTTTCTAATGGTGCGAGATACTTCCCATAAACAGATCCAATCATCACTTCAAAGACACTTCTGTTCCTTGCCATTTTTTAGTTATATCTAAGAGGTTTTTAACAATTATTACACTAGAATATCTATTTCCCCTTCCCCTAAACCACAACCGCTTTCCTTATCACAACATCCTCAACTGGTTTATCTCCTGCTCCAGTTTCTACTTTTGCAATTGCATCAACAACATCCATTCCTTCAATTACTTTTCCAAATGCAGGATGTTTTGTGTCAAGAAAATTATTATCTACAAGATTTATAAAAAATTGTGATGAACCTGTATTTGGTCCTGCGTTTGCCATTGAGATAGTGTAAGGACTATTTCTGTTTCCGCCTTCATGTGTAAATTCATCTTGTATATTTGGTATCTTTGGATCACCCATTCCTGTTCCTGTTGGGTCTCCTCCCTGAATCATAAATCCGTCAATAATCCTATGAAAAATTACTCCATCATAAGTTCCTTTTTCAATAAGATTTATGAAATTGCCAGTTGTTATAGGCATATCTGAATAAAGATTTATTACAATATCTCCCTTGTTTGTTTCTAATTTAACTCTTGTATTTTCTTCATTAATTATATACCCCGCCATCTTAACTCCTGTAAAAACAACAACAATTAAAACTAATATGGTTATAAAGATTATTATTTTTTTATCCATGAATCTTACAAATTTTCTTTATTTTTAATTACTTTGCTTTTCTATTTCTTTCTTTAGAAAAGTATTTAATCAAACCCCTCCCCTTATTTTAATGGAATTTGTAAAGGCAACTACCGAAGATGGTTTAATTTTACAAGGATTACTTGAAGAACCTAAAGAAAAGACAGAAACAGTAATCTTGCACATCCATGGCATGTCAGGAAATTTCTGGGAAAATAGTTTTGTCAAAGAGATGATAAAAAAATATCCTGATAAAGATATAGCATTTCTTACCGGAGAAAATAGGGGGGCTGAATTATTAAGATGGTTTAGGACAACAGGAGGTGACGATAAACTAATTGGTAATGCATATGAGATATTTGAAGACTCCTTGAAAGACATCCAAGCGTGGATTGATTTTCTCAAGAGCAAGGGATATAATAAAATTCATTTACAGGGACATAGTCTTGGCTGTGCAAAGATAGCTTATTATCTCAGTATGAACAATAATGAAAACATAAAGAGTTCAATTTTTCTTTCTGCCTCAGATATGATTGGTTTATGCCTCGATGATTCAGAAATTGACGAATATAATAAATTCATGGAAGAGGCAAAAGAACTTATCAAACAGGGCAAGGGCGACCAGTTATTATCAGGCATTATCTGGGGATTTGCCATGCAATCTGCAAATTCATATGTGAATTTTTCTAAAGAAAATAAAAACATCGCCATATTTAATTATTATAATCCAGAATTAGGATTTGAAACTATCGGCAAAATTTCTGTTCCCATACTTTCCTTTTTTGGAACAAAAGATGATGGGATTGTAACAGACCCTTACAAATCAAATCAAATGATTAAAGATAATTCTTCTAATTGTCCTAAATTTGTCGGTAAAGTCTATGAGGGAGCGAAACATGATTATGAAGGATTTGAGGAACAAATAACAAAAGACGTGCTTAATTTTATAGATGACTTAGATTAACCTTTCCTCCACAAACTCCCAAAAACCCAACTTCCCCTTAGCAGGTATAGGCTCTATCCTCTTAGCATCTTCTAAAATAAATCCAAACTTTCCCCAAGATGAATCTGCTAAATGTTTATCCTTATCTTTTTTGTGCTCTTCCTCATCCCCATATTTCTTAACACCAATTAATTTTGATTTTCCAACAATAACCCCCAAAGGCAAATTTACAAATCCAAAACTTTTCATAGCTTCCTCATCTGGATTTTTTGAGGCATGAATAAAAAATTCTCCTCTAAATTTTGTATTCCATTTTCTGAGTTCAATAGTTTTTCTTCCAGAAACAATTAATTCTGCAAAGGGTTGTTTTAATGAGAGAGCTTTCATCTTTTCCTCAATCCCTCAAGAATTCAATAATATTTAACCCTTCCCCAAAACATCTAAGGAAGCAACGCTTCACAATCTTCTAATTCATCTGATAATGAATCATAATCCTCTTGAAGAGTCTCTAATTGTGAAGTCAAATTATTTTTCTCTGTAATTAAATCATCCTTCTCTACAATTAATGCATTCTTATCTGCAGTTAATTGTGTTTTTTCTTCATTCAATACATTTACACTATGACTAAGAGCATCTCGTTCTGAAATTAATTGCGCTTTTTCTTGATTTAATGTAATTATAGTATCATTAAGAGAACCTATTTCTATTTTTGATTCTTCTCTCATTTTAAATGAAGTATATATATCATATCCAAGAACACCTGTAAGAGCAACTATTATGAATATTAAAATCATTATAACAATCTTTTCTTTCTTTGTCTTTTTCCCCTTTTTTGTAACTTTCCCCTTTTTCATTTTCTCCTCTTCTTATTTAATATATTGAAAAATATGTTTTTAACCCTTCCTATTCTCTTTCCCCTGCGCCTCACCCATGACCTTCATCAACTCTCCACTCAATTTTTCCAAATTACTATTAAGTTCTTTCTGAACATCTTCTAATTTCTTAATCTGCTCTTCAATTATCTTTTTTGTGTCAGGAATAGTTTTCTTCACAAAATTTCCCCCACCAACATCAACTGTCAGTTCTTCAGAAGCAAGTTTTGACTTAACAAAAATTCCTCGTCCAATTGGAGCAAGAATCTCTTTTCCCTCTTTACCGACTAATTCATCAAGCCCAAAATTCAAAGAATTCATTTCAACTATTCCCTGCTCAATTGCCTGAAGTTGTTGCTGAAGCTGTTGCATTTGCTGTTCAAACATCTGAAGCTTAAACATGATTTCTTGCTGTTCTTTTTCCATGAAATTACAGAATTAAACCACCTTAAAAACCTTTCTTAATATTGTACTAAATACCATAGTTGCTATTAAATAAAACCAAAACCAACTAAGAAAACCAAAGAATGTAAAATCAACAAATGCTTCTTGAGTGAAGAAATCATTAAACCATCTAAAAAACAAAATAAATGGAATACCTGTGAACATAATTGCCCTGCTCGTAAGTTTAAAGGTTTTTGGAATAAATGCAAATTGCTTTTTTGACAACTCAGCCATTTTTTCTGGATGCTCTTTATACTTCTTCATTTCCTCTTGCAAAATCTTCTGCTCTTTTTTCAATTCTTTCAATGCTTTTTGGTCTGTCGCATATTTTTGAATCAATGTTGTTAACAAAGAAATCACAAAAACAATTATAATCATACCCACAGTAGTCTCCCAATTTAACAATGCTCCTGCACTTGGGTCTAAAACAGCATGCACAGAATCCTTGATAAAAGGAATTTTATCCCAAAAAAAAGCAATACCCATAGAAATAATCATTATAAAAATAATCGGCTTAAAACTTCCTTCTTTATTTTTTTTAGGAATAGTTGGAGGAATCACTTTTTCTTCCGCAGGTTCTACTTTCTCTTCTTTCTCACTTTCTTGAGCTTGCTGCTCACTTTCATTCGCAGATTTATCATCAACTAAATCATTATTCTGTGGAGCTTGTTCATCAGTTTTTTCCTCATTAATTACTTTTTTATTATCTGCGTTAGCAGCACTTTCTTCATTCTTTTCAGGTTCTTTTTCTTCACTTAAACCTTCATTCTTTTCAGATTCCTTGTCTTCATCCATTTTAATCTTAATAAAATTCAGTTTTTAAATCTAACTTCCCATAAATTTCTTCATCGCAGGATTCATATCTGTTGCATGTTGTTGTGCAATATTTTGATAGAACTGGAACATAATCATAATTACTAATAATATGGCAGTTCCTGAAACCAAAGCTCCAAGTAAATCAGTAATTGAGGCAAGCAAACCTATGGCAAGACCACCCATAACTGTTAAAGGCATTATATATCTGTTAAGAATACTCTCTAAAATCCTTTCATCCTGTCTAAAACCAGCTACCTGCAATCCAGACGAAGCAATTTTATGTGCTTGTGCTTTTGCATCCATTCCAGATGTCTTAACCCAGAATATAGCAAAGATTGTTGAAAAAAACATAAAGAACAACATATGGGTCAAACCCTGAATTAAATATTTCGGTAAAAATCCTCCTCTGATAAATAATTCCAATACATTAGTTGAACCCATCCAAAAAGCCAACCCAGAAACAGCCTGCCCATCAATAAAATGTCCTAAAAAACCAAAGTATGAAGCTATTTTTGCCATACCAGTACATGCTCCCTCTAAACAAGGTGCTGCAGCATTTTCAAGCATTCCTCCAAAAAGCTGAATATTTGCTATTAAAGCAGCTGTCAAAATAACTGGAATTACAGAAGCATAGAAAAATGCCAATGGCCATTTAACACCATATCCTCTGATCCTTCCAAATGACAAAGGAATTTCAACTTTTAATGACTGCACCCAAACAACTAATAAGAATATTGCTCCTGTTGCTACAATTGCGCCAAATGCAGATGCAAATTCTAAAGGATATTTATTGATTATTGATTGTATTAAAACAAAAACCTTACCAGAACATGCAACTCCTCCAAAGTTAAATAAACAATTTTGCCCTTGCTGATTTACAAACTGGAATGCACTTGTTATAAGTCTCCAGCTAACACCTGCACCTATAAACAAACTAACACCAGAGCCAAATCCCCATTTTTCGCATAGTTCACTCATATAAAAAATAGCCAGACCTCCCAGTATCAGTTGAAAAATAAGTAAGGGGGCAAAACCAGGAGCTGCCTGAAGCCCTTGCATTAATACATAAATCAATGCCTCAAAAACTATGAAAAAGAAAACTAAAATCTTTTGAAGTCCCTGAAAAAATTTCTTTCCTTCTACAGTTGTTGTGTCAATATTTAATATTCCTGAACCAGTAAGTAATTGCAAAATAATAGAAGCCATTACAATTGGACCAATACCCAAGGATATAATACTCCCGAAATCTGTTCCCAGGATTATAGCCAAATATTCAAATCTTGCTAATGCATTTTCTGCTAAACCAAAAAGAGGAATATTCGCAAGAATAAAAAATGAAACCAAAACTATCAAAGTCCATTTTAATTTTACATTAAACCCGAGCTTTTTTTCTTCTGGTTTTGTAACTTCTGGGATAAAATCAAAGATTCTTCTTAAGTTCATTTTATCTTCCGCAAAATTTCTCCACCCATTTTTTTAACTTTCTGTATTGCTGATTTTGAAGCCTCTTTTGCTTTTATAATTAATTTATTTTTCACTTCACCATTTCCAAGAATTTTATAACCACTTAAAGCAATTTCCCATCCATCTTTCCCTTTTTTCCCATACTTCTCTAAATTATTTTCAATATCTCCTAAGTTTATTCTTTTTCTTGTATCTCTTTTTGTTCCTTTACTTGTTATTCCTTGTTTTCCAAAATATTTACCTCCATAAAGATTAGTTATAAGAGTTTTTTTCTGGTCTCCTCTCTTTCCACTTCCAGACATGCCTTTTCCTCCTCTATGTCCAGACTTTTTATGTTTCTTTCTCTCTCCATAACCATGAGTTCCTCTGCCTCTTCCCTGCATTCGACTTGATTTTGTTCTTTTTTTAGTTTTCATTTTAATATTACAAGCCCTCCAATATAATCTTGATTAAAAACTTCTTTTCCTTTAAAAAATATTTTTTCATGCCCTTTAAATCTTTTAATATCGCCTTCAATTTCATTCACATAACTCCAATCTCCTTCTTCAAATTTTTTAGGCCCTCTAAAGGGGAAGTCTTCTTTAACTAAACCTAAAACTTTTTTTAAAAATGTAAATACTTGTTTCGCAAACCCTATATCGTTTTGAAATTCAGATAGCATTCCTCCCGAATAAGCCATAGTCCAGATAGTTTCTCCATCTTTTCCTAATCTAACTTCTTCCATTCCAGGTGCTTGAAAAAAACCAATATAACTATCCCTATAATAAAGACCATCTTCTTCAAATTCCAATTCATCATGTAAAGGCCTTTCAGATTCTATCTTTTGGCTATTCATTAAAGCATAAGTCTGTGTTTTTGCTTTTACTAAAAATCTAGC
This sequence comes from archaeon, assembly GCA_030620045.1. GTDB lineage: Archaea > Nanobdellota > Nanobdellia > Pacearchaeales > GW2011-AR1 > JAUXAD01. The sequence continues at coordinate 19,011 of JAUXAD010000001.1, read as the reverse complement.
TAATTTTTTTAGGTCCATTTTATATCTCCTCTTCATTTGTAATTTTAATTCCATTTCTTCTTAACATCGCTGTTGTAATGCCATCACCTTTGATTATAGTTCTTGAGAAAGTTCCATCATAAATCTGTCCAGAACCACAAGAAGGGCTTCTTTGTTTCAGAATCGCTTCTTTAATGCCATATAATTTTGTCAATCTCAAAACTTCTTCTGCTCCTCTGATGAAATATTCTGTAACATCATAACCGCTTCTTGAAATTACTTTTCCCCCTTTTTGTTCAGAAGCTATTCTTGGAGTTGGTAAACCCCCTAGCTGTTCAGGACAAACAGGAATTAATACATCTTCTTTTAATAATTCTAAAATTTTTTCATTAGGTTTACACTCTCCATCATATCTACATTTTACACCTAATAAACAAGCACTTATTAATTTCATCACAACATCCTCCCAATTAATTCATTTATTTTATTTTTATTATCTCCTAAAACTCCTTTCCCAACACCAAAGTGCTTTTTACTATCAATTCCTCCTCGTGGCGGATGCAATCTAAAAAATGGCTTTAAATCCAATGCCCAAGAACTCTTTTTATCAATTAATCCTTCTGCAACTTTTTTAGCATCAATTTTTTTTGATTTCTCAATAGGTTTTCCTCTCTTCGCAATTAATTTTTCTAAAGTTGATTTATTTATTTCACCAAACGCAACAAAATCTTTTAATTTTTTTATCATTCCCATTTGTTCTTTTGTCGGATTTAATACAACACAAGAATATTTTCTTCGAAGTCTTAATCTACTCAAAGTCTCAGCTATATTTTTCTTCAATTTTACCATGCCGTGAATTCTTATTACAACTATCATTCCCCTACCTCCACATTTGTTTTCTTCAATGCTTCAATACAAGCCTTAACTAAATTAAAAGTTGTTCTTTTCTTCCCAAAAGTTTTACTATAAACATCTTTAATTCCTGCAAGTTTTAATATTTTCTTTAATTCATTTGCAACAACCAACCCAGTTCCTTGTGGTGCGGGAATTAAAGTTACTCTAACACTTCCAGCCTTCCCAGTTACTTTAAATGGAACAGTGTGTGGCTCTGAACAAGCACAATCAAATGCCGCACAAGTTCTTTTCACTTCCATAATATTTAATTTAGCTTTTCTTATTGCCTTATCCCTCGCTGGCAAGGTTTCTTTAGCTTCCCCAGAACCAACGCCAACATGTCCACTTTCATCACCTACAACAGCAAGTGTAGAAAATGTTGGAATATTCCCTTCTTTTGTTTTTCTTTGGGTTTGTCTCCATGCTCTCCTTTTTCCTCCCCCGAACTTTCCTTTTGCTTGCCCAATAGAAATCAAGTCAGATTTAATATGAAGTAGTGAATCAACAATTTCTCCTTCAAGAATTTTTCTTTTATTATCTAAAATTTCATCAATACTTTTGATTTTTCCTTCTTTTACTTCTTTTCCAAGTTTTGTTTTTGGTTTCCAAGCAGCGACTATTTCTTCTCTTGTCTTCTCCCCTCTTCTGCCTCTTCTTTCTCCTTTCTCTGCTTTGTTTTTTTCTGGACTTGCATTAGTTTTTTCTTCAACCATTTTATTCTTTAGTTATTTTAGATTTAATTTCATCAAATATTTTTGAAAAATCCTTTTTCATATGTTTTCCTTTTATTCTATCTTCATTCGGAAATGTTTCTTCTTTGCATTTTATTTTAATTCCAGAATCACTAAGTCCTTTTAAAAAAGCATAAACTTTTGTTTTATGCAATGCTCTGAGCATACCAAAATCAGCAATTGGAGATTCTAATTTTTTCTCAATAATCTTTTTGCCAATCAATAATCCTACAAGATATGCTGCTGGAATTGACTTTAAACTTCCTTCAAATTCTTTAGGCCACCCATAACCAATTAAATGTTTTGAATTTACTCCAATTTCAGTCTTGTCTTGCGCTTCTTTACTTGTAACATATTGCGCAATAATATATTTGTTTGTCTTTCTAAAAACAACTCTTGGAGATCCACTTTTAAGTAACTTAAGTCTCTTCAAATAATCTGTTTTATTTTCTCTTCTTCTTCGTTTTAAGGTTTTCATGCTACTAACCCCCATTTTGTTAATTTTTCTTCACAATAAGTAAATCCATAATTCCCTTTTGATACTGTTTTCTCTTTGGAGCCTGCTCTAGTCGCAGTTATATATATGTCTTCTATTATCGCTTCATTATCTGACTCTCCAGGATGAATAATTCTGTGGGGCTCGTAAGAAGCACCACGAGAGCAAACACAAAGCAAGGGAATTTCTTCAAGAAATACATGAACTCCTATCTCTTCTGTACCCCCCTCTAGATTAATTATTTTTACTTTAAATTCTCCCTTGCGTCCCCGCAATTCTTCTAAATTTGTAATTTCTAAACAATCTGTTATCATTTCCTCAAACCCCCGATATATTCTTTCAAATGCGCTTTACTTCTAAAAACTTTATTTCTTATTTTTTTCCTAATATCAACAACCTCTTCTTTAGATAATCTTCCTTGTTTTTTCATTTCAGCAGCATATTTTCTTAATTTTCTTGTCATGATTACATAATCTTGTTTTCTTTTGTTTACTTTTTTTCTTATATTTCCAGGACTTCTTTTATTCCTCTTTTCAACTTTTTTCTTTCCTTTGATTTCTTTTACAAGTATTGCTCCTTCCTTTTGCAAATCTCTAATGTCTTGCTTAGTTATTGCTTCTTTGATTTCATCTAGTCTTGGCTGTAAAAAAACAATCCTTTTTTTCCCAACTTTCAATGTTCTGATAGCTAATAATTTTTTCTTATTCAAATTCATTTTTTCTCCTCCTTAGGTTTTACTTCATTTTCATTCCAGTCAATCATTGTTCCGTCTCTTTGAGCATCTTTAATTGTAAATCCTTTTGGAAATCTTTTTTGGAGTTTGGCAATATTTTCCTCTAGAACTTTTTGCATATCCCAATTAAAAACATTACAAATCATAGCAGCATACCATAAAGTATCACCAAGATTTTCTTTTATCCCTTGTCTTTGATCATTATCATGTGCAAATGTTTTCTTTATACAACTTGCAACATCTCCTGCTTCTCCAGCTATCCCCAATCCCCAAGTAAGTATTTCTTTTTCTTCACTATCAAATTTCTTTGCTGTTTTCTCACACAATCCTTGATATTCTTTTAAGTTCATTTTTGTTTTTTCCTCCTGAAATATAATACATCTCCCATTGAAAATTCAAAATTATATCCTTTTTCTTCAAAATGCTCGTAGACATTTACAGCCTCCACAACACTACCAAAGAATTTTGATCTAGCAACTGCCCATTCTTTACAATCACTAATTATCATGTGATATCCAAACAATTCTTTAGAATCATCACTAAATTTTCTTTCTATCATTTTTTCTCCTCCTCAGGTTTTTCTTCTTTAATTTCTTTTTTCTTTTCTTTTGGCTTCTCTTTTTTTTCTTTATCTTTTGTTTCCTTTTCAATTTTTGCTTTTTCTTTCTTTTCTAGATTCTTCAGAAATTTCCCAACATTTAAATTATGAATTTGAATTTTCATCTCTCTTGCCTTTTTTGCTATTTCTATTTTTTTCTTTTTTCCAATACTTCCAATAATTATTATTTTTCCCTTATTGATGTTTTTAAAATCTTTAATATTTTGAATAATAATTCTTTCTTTTCTTTGAGCTTTCTTATATCCAATACTAACAACTGCTGGTTTGCCTTTTCTCTTCTCCCTCATTTTATTGTCCCTTCCTCTGGGCTTTCTCCAGACTTGCTTTTTCTTCCTTCCTTTTCCTAGTTTTGTGTATCTATCTCCGGTTCTTCTTAAGAATTTTTTAACCATCACATTTCCCTCCCAGCTTTATTTATAATAAAGATTCCATCCTGAAAAACTCTCCTGTCTTTCATAGAAACTCTGGTCGCTGTTTCAAAATTTGCTGCACCTTGTCCTGCTAATTCTTTGTCTAAAGAAGTTATTGTTATTATTTCTTTATCAATTTCAACTTTAACACCTTCAGGTATTTTTACTTTTCTAGGTATCTTCTCCCCTAAAAAATTCTTTATCACAGCTTCATTTTCTTTAATTTCTACACTTATAGGAAAATGACTAAAACACACTTTTAATTTATACTCGAATTTCTCCTGAACTCCTTTAATCATGTTTTTAATATGCGCTACAATTGTGTTCATCATTTTCTTTTCTCTTTTTGTTGATTTTCCACTTTCTATAATTATTTGATTATCTTTTTTTTCAAAAATTAAATTGATTGCATTAAGCGTTCTCTTATTTTCTCCTTCTGCTCCCTTAACTGTTAATGCACTTCCATCTATACTAACTTCAACTTTTTCTGGAATCTCAATTGTTTGGGATAATTTCTTTTCCATTTTAATAAAAAAATGCTATCAAGCATCCTCCTGTTTCTTCTTCTTGAGCTTCTTCATGAGTCATTAAACCTTTGTTCGTTGAAACAATTACAGTTCCTAAGTTTCTTGCAGGCAAATACCTTCTCCTATATTTTTCAATTTGAGTTTTATCAACACTAAATCTTGGTTTTATAGCCTTGCATTCAGATAATTCTCCGATTGTGATTTCAATAGACTTTTCCTTACTATTAATCTTATATTTTTTTATTGCTCCTTTTTGCTTCATTATTTTTAAAACTTCAATCAGCAGATTTGAAATTATCTTTATCTTTACAACTTCCTTTCTTGCTTTTTTAGCATTCTTTATTACATTCAAAGCATCAGCAACTATATCTTGTGACATTTTATTGAATTCCTCCTTTTATGCGCTCTGCTTTTAATCTTTCTAATTCAATTCTTAAGGATTTTAGCGCTTCCATATTTGATGTGGCTACATCTTGTTTTATTACTTCCATCTTTTCGTATTCTCTAAAATCTTCCATGCCATTCTGGATTCTATTTGAGTCTAAATAGTCCTTTATTGCTTCATCAACAGACCCCTCTTCAATTAAGTGCCTGCAATGTATCTCATAAACTCTCGCCATTTGTTTTAATCCCATTTGAATATACAATTTATCTTTTTCCGAAAACCATCTACTTAGAAGTTCAGCATGTCCCCCAATACCTTCTATGGAAATCATTTTAGGAGTATTTACTAAAACCGATTTCCTCTGCTATTTCTCTAAAGCAGTGTCGGCATAAATTTAATCCGTATGATTTTATGTGAGCGCCATATCTCCCGCACCTTTCGCATTTTCTTACAGCTATTCCAATCTTTCTTTCCTTTGGTTTGTTATGTTTCAAAAACTTCTGCATTATTGCAGGTTTGTTCTTCAATTGTTTCAATATCTTTTTCCAATCACTTGCTGTCATTTTCCCACAAACTCCGTATTAAAATTTTCTTCCATGAATTTAATTATTTCTTCTTTTGAAATTATTTGTCTCTTAGGAATCTTTCCTTTTTTCATTTTCTTTAATTTAACTCTCTTCCCAGTCCTTGCGAAAACAACTGTAACATCAAACCCCATAATTCCTATATCTCTTTGATACTCCACCCCGGGAATTTCAATATATTCCTGAATACCAAACGAAAAATTATTTTCACTTATTTGTTTCTCCTTTAATTTATTATCTATTGGTATTAGCATTCTTTTTAGAAACTCTTCAGCATTCTTTCTAATAGTCACAATTGCTCCAACTTCTAATTTAGGTCTGACTCCTAAAGAAGGAATCCTTTTATTTGATTTCATTTTTGCAGGTTTCTTTCCAGTAAGAATTTTAAGAAGTTTAACTCCTTTTTCTAAATTATCTCCAGTTCCACCTACGCCAAGAACAACTTTTTCAATTTTTATTTTTCTCATCACATTATCTGCCATCATTCAACCACCATTAATTGTTTAATTAAAATATTAACCTTTTTTTCATCAATGTCAACTTCAACTGCTTTACTTTCTGATTCCATCTTACTTACAATTCCTTTTTCTCCAGAATGTTTACCTGCAAAAACAATTACTTTTGCTTTTTCTTTTAATTCAAGGCATTTGTCTATTTTTCTCTCTTTAAAATTAATCAAAACAGAATCATCAGTATTACATTTGAGGTCTGATACAAAGTTTCTTCCATCACTTAAATTAAGTTGTGTTTTTTTCCCTTTCAATGTTTTTTTATTCACAATCTTTGCTATTTTTTTACCAGCTTCATCTTCTTTGATTTCTTTAATCTGAAATTTCCCCTTCTCTGATAATTCTATTCTATAATGTTTCTTTAAAGGAGTAATTGTAATTACGTCAAACAATAAAGCACTGTTTTTTTCATCTATGACTATTTTATTATTAAGTAAAATATGCTTTGAGTAGATTGCTTTTTTCACTTCTTTCCTGTTTTGAGCGACCTTTAGCATATCTCTTAAAATAATTAAAATTGGAATTCCTCCATTCATACTAAAATTAGGTCTAACTACATAAGCTGACCCTTTTCTTTTTATCGGCCAGTTCTTTGGAATCATTTGTCTTTTTAGATATGCCATTTTATTTTTTCTCCCCGGATTTTTTGTCTAGAGTTTCCTTTTTCTTTTCTGTTTTTATTTCTTTCTTTTCTTTTTCTACTTTCCCAATTTTCCTTTTTCTATCTCCTAAATTTAATTCAATAATTTGCAAATTTGATGGCTGTAATTTTACATTTGCTTTTGAACCATCTTGTTTTTTAACTTGAATTCCTTCAATAATTATCTTTGATGTTTTTAATTTAACTTCAGTAACTTTTCCTTGTTTTTTCTTGAATTTTCCCCGCATAATTATTACTGTATCTCCTTTTCTAACAGGAATATTTCTCTTTCCATGTTTTTTTCTCAATTCCTTTGATAAATTCACACTGATAAATTTCTTTTTTAGATGTAATGGAGCATTGGCTAGATATTTTCTTTGTTTATTCGGCTGCTTACTTGACTTCCAATGTTTGCTAAATTTTTGTTTCATTTTATGCTATTTTTTCTAAAGCCTCTCTCCAATTTTTAACTCTAATTATATTAGTTGGTAAACCATTTAATTGATTCCAAGGATAATTCCCAAATAGTAAACCTCTTACTTCACCAGTCTCAAGACATTGCATTATATAGTCTAAGGAATCATCAATTAACCGAGAAGCCCCCAAATCTCTACAAATTTCTACTTTTGACTTCCCACTATTTTTTCTTTTGGAATAATGATTAATAGAATGAATAATATCTAAAAATTTACCGGGAAAAAACCTATTTAAACTTTCAATAGTTTTTTCATTTAAGAAATCAGGGCGAGAGGTTATTAAAAATAACTCCTCTCTCTTAGACAATTTTTCTATTGCTGCTATAGCACCAGGTATAGGCTGAATATTCTCGAAATATCCTGAATTATAAAAATCATTCATTTTTTGATTAATTTCTTCTTCAGTTTCTCCCAATGTTTCATTAAGTGAATAGCTCTTAAAATCATCTCTTCTTAATGATGTTCTACATTCCTCATTATGCCATTCTCTTAAAGCAGAATTAAAATCCACTAAAGTGTCATCTAAATCAATACCAATTCTTCTACTTCCTGAATATGCTTTGTTTTTCATTTTAATACACAACACTCGCGATTTTAGCAACACTTGGCCATCGCTCCATTACCTCCCTTGCAACTGGTCCTTTAATTTGAGTGGCTTTTGGATTTCCTTTTTCATCTTTTAAAATTGCTACAGCATTGTCCTCAAAAGCAATTCTCTCTCCATTTAATCTTCTATATGATTTTTTCTGCCGAATTAAAACAGCGTCAAAAACTTTTCCTTTCATATCTGGGATACCTTTTCTTATACTTACTTTTACCCAATCAGCTATTTTCGCACATCCTTGTTTTCCTTTTTTTCCTTTTCCCCTTTTCACTGAAACTAATTTTACTATTTTTGCTCCGCTATTATCAGAAGCAATCATCTTTGCCCCTAAATTCAAACCAGCTGTTGCTCTAGCACTTATTGCTTTCATATTGTCATTCCTCCCAATACTGCTCTTTTAAGATTATTCTCTCTTTCTATTTTCTCCGCTTCGCTTATTGCTTTAGTATAATCTTCTCCGCTTCCGATTAAGAAATTCATCTCTGTCCAAGGATTCTCTATTATTCCTATTAGGTGTTTTCCGGTTTCTTCTCCTTTCATCCTTAATTCTTCTATTTTTCCCATATACATTTCTTCCATTCTCTTAACTGTCATTTTCAATTCTGGTTTGATATTGTGATAACATCCAGCAGTAGCATTAATCATTTCCCATCCTCCCCAACCTTTCCAATAACTACAAAATGAATTATCTTGCTTAAAGGTCTGCATTCCTGGACTTTTATTAAATTTCCAATACTAATCTCCTCTTCCATGCAAACAGGAAGCCTTGCATGAATCTTTGTCTTACTTTTTTTATACCTTTCATATTTTCTTACATAAATCATTCTTTCAAACTCAATTACAATTCTCTTGTGAAATTTTCTGATAACTTTTCCCTTAAAAATTCTCCCTCTAGTTTTTAAATTTCCATGAATATGACAGTCTTTATCATTGCATATAGTTCCAACTACTTTTTTCTTTCCTTCTTCTATTTTCCTAATTTCTGTTTCTTTCTTTACATTCATTTTTGTTCTCCTCTTATTCGTGTATGTGCTTAATCTATGGATTCTTCATCAAATCCAAGTTTGACCAATACTTCCTTTATCTTTTTCCTATGGTCTCCTTGAAGTTCAATCATGTTACCTTTGTAAGTCCCACCGCAAGCCAGCTCATTTTTCAGAGCCTTTGCGATTTTCTTCACATCGATTCCAGTCTCGAATCCAGTGGCAATAGTAACGATTTTTCCGTACCGTTTTTTGTCTGTTGTCACTTTTATCCTTTGCGAACCCTTAACAATCTGTTCACATACACATGCTTGCTCAGGCAAGCCACATTTCGGACATATTTCCATGTTTTATGTTTTCTTCAACTCCGGTTTATTAGAGTTGATTGTGAGTATTCTTGCAATTATTTTTTTAATTTCTCTTATTCTTGAACTGCCTGTTTTTGAAGTACTTATTTTTGATTTGACTAATTCCAATTTTAATTCCTTAATCTTTTTCTCTCTGTCTTCTTTACTCATTCTTTGAATATCTTTTGCTTTTAATGTTGCCATTTTATAATACAATCTCTCCTGCAATCTCTTGCATAGCTTTAATTGCTAATTCTAAAAATTTATCTAATTCCATTCCAGTCTTTTCAATATCATATATTAATTCTCTCCGAACAGAGGCCGCAAATCTTTTATCTTTTAATTTTTTCTTTAAACCTTTGGCTTCCATCCCCTCTAAAGTATGTTTCATTAAACCATAAGCATAAATTAATCCAGAGATATTATCTGCTGCTGATAAAGCAAAGTCAAATTTAGATTTCCTTTTTATACCCAAATTTTCTTCATTGTGTGCAAGTATAGCATGGCAAATCTCTTCAGGGCAATCTGTTTTTTCTTTTAATATCTCTACAACTTTCTTTCCTTGATTTTTAATATCAGGTTCAACTTCACAATCCATATCATGAAGCAAACCAGCCATTGCCCATTTTTCTTCATCTTCACCTAATTCTTTGGCCAAAGCTCTAATGATAACTTCTACTTCTCTACAATGCATTTTAATCTGGTCAGATTTTATATATCTATCAAATAATTTTCTCGCTTCTTCTAAATTCATTTTTTCTTCTCCTTTGTTTTCTTTTCCATAATTTCTGGTTCTTCTTCTGAATTATTTTTTAATTCATTAATGAGTTCTTCATTGATTTTGATTCTATCCTTTAAATTAACATGTGGTGAAAGTATACTAACTTTTACTCCAATAGTTCCTGGTTTTGTTTGCGCTCTTGACTGCGCTCTATCAACTAGCTTTGCACTATCTCCGGTTTTCTTCAAATATCCTTTTGCAAATCTCCATGTTTTTGCCCTTCTTCCTGGAAGTTTTCCACTTAATACAATTTCTACCCCCAATGCTCCTGCACTAATTATTCTCTGCAAGGTTCTATATGCAATGACCTTAAACTTCAAGGGCCCAAATCTTTCTAATCCAAGAGCGATTTCATCTGCATTTATCTGAGCATCAAATTCTGGCTCCATTATTTCATTTATTTCAATATTAGGATTTTCAAGTTTAAAATTAGTTTTTAGGTTTCTTGTTAATTCTTCTATTTTCTCACCCTTTCTTCCAATTATTAATCCGGGTTTGTGTGTAGATATAATTATTTTCTCCCCGACTGGAGTATACTCTATTCCAACCTTACTTATTTTTCCTTTTTCAAGCATTTTTTTTATGAATTCTCTAATTGCAAATTCTTTTTTCTTGAACTGAATTACATTTCTTTCTTCCATTTTTTCTTCTCCTTAACTTTTATTGAAACATGAGTTCTTTTTTTTCTAATTCGTCCAAATCTTCCAAAAGGTCTTGAAGCAAGATTTGCTACAGCATCGGTAATTACTGGATTGTCCAATCTATTTGTATTAGAATTTGCTAAAAGGCTTTTCAATAATTTTATAAAATGCTCCGTAGCTTTTTTAGGATATCTTCCAGACATTATTTTACCTTTTCTATGAGGAATTTCTCCTTTCATTGGAACGGCTTTTTTATATACAAGAACTTGCTCTAAGTCAGCTATTGCACTTTCAATTTTTTTCCCTTTGATAAATTTACAAATTGCAACTGAATATTTTGTTGAAATTGGAAGACTAACAGCATTCACAATTGCCTCTGCTTTCTTTGGAACTTCTTTCTCAGGCTTTTTTCTTATTTCTTTTTTATCCTCAATCTTCTTGTCTTTTGTTTCTTTAGGAGCTTCAACTATCTTCTTTGTTTTTTCTTTTTCCATAGCTTTCCTTTCTTTCTGTTGTGGGTTGTAATCTTTTTCTGTCATTTTATTTTTTAGCTTGAGCCCTTGAACCTTTAGTTGAACCTATTCCTGCCTTTCCATGCTTTATTCTCGCTCTTGTTAATGCAAACTCTCCAAATCTATGCCCCAACATCTCTCCTATCATTTCTACAGGAATAAAACTGTGTCCATTATAAATTTGAATTTTCATCCCAATCATTTCTGGCGTAACAATTAATGACCTGTTATGGGTTTTTACCTGTTTCTTTTTTGCTATTTTCTCTTTCGCTCTATTGATAAATTTCTCAATTTCTTGGAATTGTCTAAGAGCAAACCTTCTTTGTCTTGATTTTAAATATTTTGCAAATTCTCTTACATCTAAGGCTTTTAATTCTTCTATTGTTTTCCCTTTATACATAAATTCTTTTTTTCTTAATTCTTCCATTATCTTTTTCTCCTACCAGTTCTTCTTGGTCTTAATAATCCAACCCTTCTTCCAGGAGGCGCATTTCTTTTAGCAATTTTGCTCTTTGGATTTTTTGCTCTTCCTGAACCAAAAGGATGGTCTATCGCATTCATCTTTACTGCAGATGTCCTTGGCCATAATTTACTTTTTGATTTTTTAATATGATATTTTTTTCCTGCTTTAACAATTGGTTTATCAAGCCTGCCTGCCCCAGCAATTACACCAATAATTGCCCTACAATTTAAATTAAATTTTTTTTCTTTTTTTGACGGCATTAAAACAAAAACATCTTTCCCAACAATTCTGTTAACTACTGCAGAGCTTCCTGCACTTTTTATAAAAACTCCTCCGTCTCCCGGCCTTGATTCAATATTATAAATTTGAGTTTTTACTGGAATGTCTTTTAATTTCATAATATTCCCTTCTCTAACTTCCCCCCCAAAGCTTATTTTTTGTCCTTCAACCATTTCTTTAAATGCTGGGATATAAAATATTCTTTTATCATATTTTATTTTTGCCAACGGAGAACTGTGTGCTGCTGAATCAAGCAATTTAACCACAATCCCTTCTCCCTCAAGTTTTTGAGGATACTGAAGCTTGAGCCTAAATGCTTTTCTTTTCACTCTATAAGTATGGCTTCCTTTTCCCCTCGCTTGAGTAATTATTCGTTTACCCATTACATTAACCCCAACTTCGTAGCTACATCAATAGCTGGAAATTCTTTTTTTAATTTAATATAAGCATATTTTTTATTTCCTTTAACCAATGTTCTCACTTTTTCAGCCTTTACTCCAAACATTTCTTCAACTTCTTTTTTTATCTCGGCCTTAGTTTTATTCCTGTCTGTTTCAAATGTTAAAACATTTTGCGCTTCAATCATCATGACTGCTTTTTCAGTTACTATTGGTTTAATGTTCATTTTTTTAACTCCTTTGGAATTTTAAATTTAGAATATTCTGGAAAAAGATTCTTCCCAACCATTAATCTTGAAAAACATTCTGCTGTAAGCCTTGCATCTTCAAGAGCATTGTGAGGAGTTCCTTCTTTCAATTCATTATTTTTTATAGATCTTCTCTCATCCTTTATCCCGCATAATTTCAATATATTCCTTAATCCCATATCACTATTATTATCTTCTTTTGTTAAAAATTTTCCATTTAATTCAAAAAATTTAATTTGTGCAATTGTGTGCAAATCAAAAGGCCTATGACTGTCAGGCCAAAATGGATCTGTGTCAAAATATTTTCTTGCCTTGTGCCTCAAAAAACCCTGGTCAAATTCAGGGAGATGGCATAGAAGAGTTTTCATCTTCCTTGTTCCAAGCCATTTGAAAAATTTCTCTAACAACTCTTTTTGAGATTGTTTATTTTTATCTCTTAACTCTTCTTCTGTTTTTCCGATAATCTTTAATGCTTCTTCTATTACAACATCTTCTTCATCAATTCTTGATTCATCAAAAAATTCTTCCATTGCATTTAAATCAACTGCTCCAATTTGCCAAATTCCATGTTCAATTGGACTTCCCCCGCTTGTTTCAATATCTACAACTATCATTTCAACTTCTCCCCCATTAATTGTTCCCGCTTTCTACATTTAGTATATGAATCTCGTGTTGGGCATTTATAATCATCATCGCCTTTTTTACAAGCATCTTTCCCTAGATAATCACAACGGTCCCATGAAATCTCCCTCATAAATTTTCCAGTTACTCCATTGGTTAATTTCATTTTAACTCACCTAATTCTTTAATTGCATTTTCAGTATACATAGTCAATCTTCCAGGTCCTCCTCTAGCTAAATCAACAACTCCTAAATTTTTTACATTTTTTATTTCAAAAGCATTTGTTTTCAATTTTTCTTTATCCCCTATAACTAAAATCATTCCAGTATTACTCTTGTATTTTCTTCCTCGAAGTTTTCCTTTACCTGCTCTAACAATTTTCTTTCTCACAGAAACATTAAACAAAGTTTCTCCCAAAATCTTTTTTAAACTAGCGAGAATATCTTTTGTCTTCAAAGAAATTATTTTTCCTTCAATAACAAATGGCAAGTTCTTAATTTCACTAACACTTTTATATTTCCTTACAACTTCTTTTTCATTCGCTGTCGCACTTATTGCAGAATCCAATGCAATTTTTAATTCTTTTTTATTTATCTTTAATGTGTTAAGCATCGATAATACTTTAGGAGGATGCGCCCTTCTACCGCCACGCATTGCAGAAACTTCAGCACCAACCCAATTAAATTGCGAACCTCTTCTTGACATTATTTTTCTTGGAACTCTTGAGCTTCCTCTTCCATAACCGCTTTTCCAAACATGTCTTCTATGAACAATCTTCCCACTTGCAGAATGCTGTTTTCCAGCAACAGGTGAAGGTGAATAAGGTTGTTTATTTTTTTTAATCTCTAAAACTTTAGCAATTATATCTTTCCTGATTTCTCGAGAAAAACATTTAGGCAAATCTATTTCCTTGATTTTTTTCCCTTCAATATTTAATATGTTTATTTTCATTTTAATTTAATTCATCTAAATCATTTAATTTTTTAGGATATAAGGAGATATCAACTCCTTTTCTTTTTGCTAAAAATATATAACTCATGTGGATTATCTTACATCCCATTACATCTGAAAATCTGTTTTCTTTGAAGGCTGTTTTATACTGTGTCATATTCGTAGATATCAAAATACCTATATCTATTTCTTTCTCCAAATTTTCTCTTACAACCTGTTTAATTCTCTCTTTATCCGGAAATAATCTTCCTCTTAATCTTTCCATTTTATCTCAACTCCAAAAGCTCAAAATTTTTCTTGGCTTGTTTTTTAGTTTCTCTCAAAGGAGCAGTAATTAATAATTGTCTTTTTGCACTTCCTTGAACACTTCCAGCAACAATAATATAATCTGTCTTAATATCTCCAAAGTTTTTTATATTTTTTAATTCTTTATCAGAACTTTTTCCTAAATCAATTATTTTGTTATTGTATATTACTCTGGTAAACATTCCTAATTGCCCCGCCATTGGAACTCTGAATATAACTCTTGCAGGATGCCAAGGTCCTAAACTACCTGGTCTTCTTTGGCCTTTTTCTGATTTATGGGATTTAAGAGTTATACCAAATCTTTTTACAGGCCCAGAAAATCCTTTTCCTTTTGTCAACCCCCTCAAATCAACAAGCTGACCTTTTTCAAAAATATTTAAAATAGAAATATCCTTTCCTAAATTATCTTTGGCAAAATTAATTTTTTTTTCAGCATTTCCTACAAGCCCAATTTCAATTAAATCAGGTTTCTTTTTTATTCCAGTATTTTTAACAACAGAATAACATATTACTCTAACATCATCATAATCTTTTTTTATCTCATCTATTTTTTTACCACTCTTCTTTGGAAGTTTAACTTTTCTTTTCAATTCTTTATCTAAATTTTCCGCTAATATTTCATCAACAACTTTACCATCTTTGTAGAATCTTATAGAAAATATTTTCATTGGAGGGCATTCAAGAACTGTTATGGGGATAATAATTTTTTTCCCTTTAGTCATAGAATCAGGCGTATCATCTTTCACAAAAGCAGACATCATCCCCGCCTTATAACAAATAAACCCCTTAAGATTTTTTCCAGAATTAATAGCATTCCAGTTTACACTAGGCAAAAATCTACTGGCTCTTTTTCTTGGCCAGAATTGCAAGCTTCCTTTTCTCGGTGAATTTCTTGTAGGCATTTCTTAATAATATTGCGGATAACATTTTGTTTAATCCCTGGATAAAATATGAAGAAAATAGATGTTTAAAAGGGTTTTGGATTGGAAGGCAGAAAGGAATTTAAAGGACAGTCCATTAAAATAAATAGGGACGCAACCCCTAGTGGTATATAGGGGTTGTAGTACTAATCATTCGGATTCTTGTGCACTTTCCTCCGAACTTTCATAACTATTATCCTCTTCTTTTATTTTCCCTATTTTTTTATCGATATAATCTTCTCCTTTATGCATAATCTCATATTTGTATGCGAATGTACCGCCAAGTTTTATTTTTTTCTTATCAGTATATTCCACAGCTTTCATTAGAGCCATACTCACAGCTGCTTGTGTTTTCATTATCTTGAAGACACTTTTCAATATTGTGGAAATTTGCCCGGGCGTAAGACCTCTAATTGATTTTTCTTTTTCAGCAATTTGAAGTATAAATAACGATTGGTCTAACGCAGACACTAATTTATAGATAATAGAATGTGTGCTTCTACTTAAAGAGTCTATAATTAAATCACTTTCTTCTTTGAGCTTTTTAGCCTCTTCATTCTCTCCCTTTGGATTTCTATTTTTATAACCTTTCTTTTTATTCGACTTAGTTCTATTTTTTAAGGGTTGGCTATGGCCAAGTATATCATCCATCATCCTAGAGAATGCTATCTTCTGAAGTTCTTCAGGCAATTTAGCGTCTTTAATTATATTTCCTGCTTTTTTCAATTCTTCTTTCAGTTCCTCATCTGATAATCTTTCTGCCATTATTTTTAATGAATTAACAGGTTTTTAAATGTTTCTGATAAAATTTAACCCATAACTATTTATTAATTACCCGTCGGAATAAACTATTAAAATTTATTTATGGTATGAAGATTATATGAGTATTTAAATTGTTCGGTTAAATTCTCTCAAGCAACAAATTCCCTCTCTTTCTTAACTTCTTCCCCGTCAATCACAACTTCCCGAATTATCTTTCCTTTTCTTTTTGCCATTTCTCTAATCTTGGCAAAATCTTTCTCACCTTCTGGCATAACAATACTATCAACAAGTACACTATGACTTATACTTACTTTTTTAGTTTCTGGAATATCCCAGAAAAAATCCTCTTTGATTTTTGAATAGAATCTTTCATCTGCTTCTAACTGACAAAACTTCTCATCAATCTTGTTCTCACTCTTTCCAGGCTTTGGAAGTTTTTTCTTTATTTTTAGTTTAAAACCATCTCCTTCTAAATCTAAGAGTACAAAATAAGACGCTTTTTCCAATTCTATTAATTGCTCTTTTTTCATCTCTTGATTGTCAATGTCATTCTGATAGTACAATCCTCCTTTTTTTGTTTTGGAATCTCCTTTGATGTTGTTTTCAGACATCATCTCAGAAATATTTTCTTTACTTAAAACAATACCAGAAACTTTGCAGTCTCCAAATTCAGAACATAATCTCACTAAATCATTAGCAAATTCAAAACTTGTTTTGACTTTTATTTTTTTTGTCTTCCATAGACTAAGCAAGAACCTTCTTTTATATTCTCCCTTACCAAATCTAATGAATTGCAAATGAACTTCTTCATCAACATCCCCCCCAAACACCTTTTTTATAAAATTCATATTTTTCCTTGCCTAAAATAACTTATAAACTTTTTGCAACAACTACAAAACTTTATAAATTTAAACCCCTTATAAGTAACATTAAGAAAATGGACGATACTTATTTCAAAAAAATTATAACTATAATAGTTTTAGCTATTCTTATAGTCTTGTCTTTCCTTTTAGTAAGACCAATTTTGTTATCGATAACAATCGGATTTATTTTAGCTTTTATCTTTACTCCAATATATAATCGGCTTCACAAAATTATAAAAATAAAAAATGTTTCATCTTTTTTAATTTGTTTTTTATTAATTGTATTAATAGTTTTACCTCTCTGGTTTTTAACGCCAGTCTTTATAGACCAGTCTATTAAACTTTATTTGGCTGCTCAGCAAATGGATTTTGTAACCCCTCTTAGAAACATTTTCCCATCTTTATTTACCTCAGAAGCATTTTCAGCAGAAATAGGTTCTATTACCCATTCTTTTATAACAAACATGACTAACTCTTTAATGAATTCTTTTTCACAATTAGTACTTAACTTCCCGACTTTGCTTTTACAACTTTTTGTTGTGCTTTTTACTTTTTTCTTTGCACTTAGAGACAAAGAAAAAATTGTATCTTATATTAAAAGCTTATTGCCTTTTTCTGAAAATATTGAAAAAAAATTATTTAAGTCTACAAAAGAAATCACCTCTTCAGTTATATACGGGCAAGTTATTGTTGGTATAATCCAGGGTCTTATTGCTGGTGTAGGATTTTTTATTTTCGGAGTTCCTAATGCTTTACTTCTTACATTATTTGCATCTTTGGCAGGAATTTTTCCAATCATCGGACCGTTTGTTGTATGGATTCCAGTAGCAATTTACCTAGTTATTGCAGGAAATACTTTC
This sequence comes from archaeon, assembly GCA_030620045.1. GTDB lineage: Archaea > Nanobdellota > Nanobdellia > Pacearchaeales > GW2011-AR1 > JAUXAD01. The sequence goes on along the minus strand of JAUXAD010000001.1, from coordinate 1,489 downwards.
TCTGCTTTAGGGGTTATATTATTTGGTTTAATTGCTTCAACAATAGATAATTTTCTAAGACCCTTGTTTGTTTCAAAAATGACTAAGATTCATCCTGCATTAATTCTGATAGGAATGATTGGAGGATTCCTTTTGTTTGGCGTTCTGGGATTTATTCTTGGTCCGTTGATACTTGCTTATCTTATTATAGTTCTTGAAATCTATCGGAATAAAAAAATTCCTGGAATCCTTATTCATCAATCACAGAAGGAATAACTAGATAAATATAAAAATCATTTTTTCTAATTATATCAAAGAGGTAAAAACGCATGGAACTAAAAGTCAAATTTTTAAAATGGTCTGCTGGACTTCCAGTAGCTATGCTAAATAAAAAAACAGCGAAAAAAGTTGGGGTTCATATTAAAGACAGGATTTCTATTAGAACGCTTTCAAAATATCCAAAAGAAACTTCCACAATTATTGATACTGTTAAGGGATTAGTTAAAGAAAATGAAATTGCAGTTTCATCTGAACTTAAAAAAAGATTAGGATTGAAGATTGGGCAAAAAGTAAATATGAGTCTTGCACCAACACCCAAGAGCCTGATTTTTATAAAGAAAAAATTAAACAAAAAACCATTATCTAAAAAAGAAATAAATGAGATTATTCAAGATATTATGAATAATTCTTTGTCTGAAGCTGAAATTGCGCTTTTTGTTTCAGGGATGTACAGGCAAGGAATGAATCTAAAAGAGACTATTTATCTGATAAATGCAATATTAAAAACAGGAAACAAATTTATATTAAAAAATAAATTTGTAGTCGATAAACACTCAATAGGAGGAATTCCTGGAAACAGAACCACCCCAATCGTTGTTTCTATATGTGCCTCGGCAGGACTTATAATGCCAAAGTCTTCTTCAAGAGCCATAACAAGTGCAGCAGGAACCGCAGATGTGATAGAAACAATTGCTCCAGTTGAATTTTCAATGAGCAAATTAAAAAAAATAGTCAAAAAAACAAACGCTTGCCTAATTTGGGGTGGAGCCCTTGGGATGGTGCCAGCAGATTCGAAAATAATCAAAGTCGAAAAAATGCTAAAGATAGATCCTGATGCCCAGTTATTAGCATCAATCATGTCAAAAAAACTTGCTATGGGTGCTAAATACATTCTTATAGATATTCCTTATGGGAAAACAGCAAAAGTAAATAAATCAAAGGCATTAAAATTAAAGAAAAAATTTGAACAACTTGGAAAAGTCTTCAAAAGAAAACTCAAAGTTGTTTTAATTGAAGCAAAAGAACCTATGGGAAACGGAGTTGGACCAGCGTTGGAATTAATTGATGTGATCAAAGTTTTAAATCCAAAAGAACAAGGACCTGAGGATTTAGAAGAGAAATCTCTATTTTTGGCAGGGGAACTTTTAGAAATGACAAGAAAAGCAAAAAAAGGAAAAGGAATTGAAATGGCAAGGGAAATTCTTCATTCAGGAAAGGCGTTTGAGAAATT
>JAUXAD010000014.1 GCA_030620045.1 archaeon | reverse complement strand
TAGAATAATCTCTCCATGTTTCAAGATAATTGTCAAGACTTTCTTTAATTGTAGAAAACTTTCCAACAGACACATCATAAAACACTTTTTTAAAATCAAGTGCAAGAGGATACTGCAAATGCTCTGAAGCAAAGGCAATTGCCTTCTCTAAATTAGGTGTATGCCTCATATAAACCACGACATACAAAATTGCAGGAACCATTTGTGAAGAAGCCTTAAGCCTCCATTTATTTGCTAATCTTGCAGCATATCCATTAACAAAATAAAATAAGAACAAAGATAAAATAATAATTAAAAAGAAAAATAAAAATGGAAACTCTGCGAGACTTCCTTTAATCAAAGTTATTGAAATAGAAATTAATAAACCAAGAATAAAAATACTTACAAAAGTCATGACACTTAAAGTTAAAGCCTGCCAAGGTTCGATATCAAGATGAGCAATTTCGAGTTGTTTTCTAATTTTGTCTTCATCTTTTTTAGCAATCTTTAATTTTATCACATTCCCTAAACTACGACACCATCTCTCATATCTTGTCAACTCAGGAGCCATCTCTTGCTTAAACTTAACATACTCTCTGCTGTAATTAATATTCTCAACATTAGATGTCTCAATTTTCCCTTCAATCTTCGCACTATGTTTTCTAAGAATATCTTCTACATTAGGTTTTTTATACACCATCTTTTATCAGAAAAAGAATGAAAATCAAATTAATAAATGTTTAGAAATACTCGCTGAAAAAATTATTTCTTATTCTTAAAATAAAAAAATGTAAAGATTAATCCACAAGCAAATAAACAAAGACCAAACCAACGAGAACTTTCCTGAGTTAACCCACCCACAGCATATCCAGTTAAACTAAATGAAGTAAAAAATAAAGCTATTACAAAACTTCCTATTGCCAAAGTTGGTAAAACAAATATTTTTTCTAAACTTCTAGCCTCCAAAGGATTGAGTTTCTTTTCAATTTCATCTACATCCTCACTACTAGTAGCAAATTTACGAGCATCTCTGTAATTTGATATAGCCTTATCACGAAAACCTCTTTCTTCACAATCTTCTCCAATCTCCTTATAAATATCACTTAACTTTTTTGATTTTCCTCTTTTCATAACCTCAAATTCTCCCATACGATGTGCTCCCAACTCCCTCTTCTCTAAATCTTTAGGAAAACGAACATAAACCATAACATATTAAAAACAAACTAATTTAAAAATCTTCCTCAAAACTTCTTCTCCCTAATTTCTTCATTCAACCACTATGTTTTTTACTTTGTAAAAAATATGATTAAAACTTCTTAGTTTTAATCTGGCTATTAAGCCACTTCTGCCACTCAGGAAAAACTCTTTCACTCAAAGGCAATCCAATTTCTTGTCTTACTTCATCAGAAATTTTATGAAAAGCATGATTAGATAATGAATTAAAACCAGCTTCTAAAATTTTTTCATTGCCCGTTTTTTCTGTAATCTCGACTATTTCTTTTTTCATCTTAGCCCTTAACAAAATATTATCATAAACAGCGTCCCAATTTCCTGCCCAGCCCTTTACATTAGCTGCAATATCTTTGATAATTTCACTATCTCCATTAATCAAATCTTCACTCGGTTCTAATTCATCTTTTTCTACATTATATTTTAATAAATCGACAAATCCTTTTTCCAGCATAGGATCTTCCTTCCAATGTTTTCTTATCTCAGAAACCTGAACAACTCTTTTCCAGGAATGTAAACCATCTGGAGATTTTATTGGATTGCAAACTGCAATTATATCTGTTGCTTTAAAACTAGTAGCAGGAACACCCAAATCATTTACAACTCTATCAAAAACTCCATAAGGAGAAGCGCCATGAATTGTTCCTGCAACAACATTTGCCAAAGCACCAACTCTCATCGCTTCATATAAAGCTTTAGCTTCAACACTTCTAACTTCACCAATAATCAAGCAACTATCTCCCAATCTCAAACTAGTCCTTATTCCATCATCAGCAGAAACTTCTGCAGTTGTCTTTAATAAAGCTGAACGGACTTTCATCCTTAAAATATCATAATTAAGTTTTCGCAAAGCATCTACTGGAAGTTCTAAAGAATCCTCGATAGTAATTATTCTAAACTTTGGAATAATTTCAAGCATTAAACTTCCCAGCAAGGAAGTTTTACCAGAACTCCTAGTTCCAGCAACTAAAAGAGTCCGAGAACCATCAATTAAAAAACTAAGTAAACCAGCAGCAAAGGGATTTATCATTTTATATTTTATAAAAAGGGGCAAAGTCCATGGAGATTCCCTATGCCTTCTAATAGCATAAGCCAAACCATCAGGTGATAAAGGTCTCTGGATTATAGCAATTCTCGCTCTAATATTCCCGACTTCTAATTGAGTATCTAAAATAGGATTTGCCTCGTCCAAGGGTCTTCCAGAAATCATCCTAAACTTAGCAGCCCATGAATTAGCATCTTCTTGGCTAGGAAGAATATTCGTAGAGCACTCATCATAATCCTGATGCCTTACAAAAATATTTGTCATAGAAATTGGAGCATTTAAAACAATATCTTGAAGTTTTTTATCTTGAAGTAAAATCTCAATAAGCCCAAAACCAATCGTGTGTCTCACAAGAATTGTGGCTAATTTATTTAAATCAGAATAATTCAATTTTATTCTTTTAGTCTGAGCCAAGTCCTGTAGTAAATCTTTAGAAATATTAAAAAAAACCTGCCTAACCCTTTCAGTATCTGTAAATTCTTCTGCCTTTGGCTGATGCTCGATTAAAACACCTCTTGCCAAATTCAAAAGCATATTATACTCTTCAGTCAAAGAATTCTCAGGAGGGTTTAAATGATACACCAACTTTGCTTCATTTTTTCTTCTTAAGATAGTTACAAGAGAAATATCATAATCTTCATTAAAAATCTCATATTGATCAACAATCTCAGCATCTTCTGGCAGGTCTGAAACAATTCTTGTAAAAGTAAAATTAGGGATTGTATCTGGTTTGAAAATTCTGTAATAAATTTCTCTGTCTCCTTTCTGATAATTTTTAAGATAAGGGAGCGCTGATTGAATCAACTTTGTCTTTTCAAATAATTCAAAAATTTTCTCTAAAAAACGTATATAATTTGCTTGATCAGTTTTATATCGGGCATCTGCCTTCCCAAAAAAAATCCTAGCTTCAATAATAATTTTTTTCAATTCACTATAAGCTGCAATCGGATCTTGCTTTAATAAAAAAAGAAAGGAAAAAACCTCATTATACCTCTGAGAAAAAAATTGCTCATGACCTGTAATAAGTTTTTCTTGAGATAAAATTCTTTCTTGCTTGACAAAATAAACATAAAGTTGAGCAATCTCCAAAAGCAAAGAAGTTTCATTAAAATCATAATTATAATTCTTTTGCTGAACAAAAACAACTCTTGAAATATTTGGATTCTCTATTAAAGCATCAATAGTTCTCTCCATGATTTTTGGGGAATCAGAAAGGCTAGGAACATAAGGAGCTCCCAAATAATTAATATAAATAATATCCTCCCCACCTTCTCTTTGAACTTCATAAGAATATAATTTAGTTCCTTCTTTGAATTGCATTTTCATAGAAGGAGAGAATAGTTTAAAATATTTTGTATGCAAGCACAACAAATTTAAACTGCCTTAACATTAATTTTATATGGTTGAAGAACAAGCAAATTACGCAACGCAATCTTTCAGCGAGACAAATTCAAAAATGAAAGATTTAGAGGAAAAACAAAGAATCTTAAGGGATAGACTTCTTTTAATCGGCCAAAATCTTATAGAAAGCAAAGAAGAAACCAATCAAAAGATTTTAGAAATAAAAAAAGATATCGATATAATCAAACAAAATATAGAAAGAACAACATCTTTCTTAGAAACAGCCTCAAGTGAATTTTCAAAATTTGCCAGAAAAGAAGACTTAGAAATTTTATCAAAGCAGGCGAAAATGTTCCAGCCATTAAAATTTGTAAGAAAAAAAGAGTAGAAAAATTAAAAAAGAATTAAAAACTAATAATTAAAATAAAATGGGCGTTTTAGAACAAATAACACAAATGAAAAATCAGGGAATACCTGACCAGGAAATTGTGAGCAATTTACAGGAACAAGGAATTTCTCCTGGAAAAATAAATGATGCTCTTAGTCAATCGCAGATAAAAAGCGCTGTTTCAAACACTGGAAATGCAGAAGAAATGCAACCTGCGCCTACTGGACAGAACCCTCCTGCCCCAGCTCAACAAGACCAAGGCAGTTATGCTCCACAAACTCAGGAAATGCCAGAATTACCAGGGGCAGAACAAGAAACATATGCTCCCCAACAACAGCAAGAATATTCCCAACAACAAGAATACCCTCAACAGCAAGAAGTTTATCAACAACAAGATGCTTATAATTATCCTGCTGAAGGAGTTGGTAGCGATACTATGATTGAAATATCTGAACAAGTTTTTTCTGAAAAAATAAAAAAAATACAAAAACAAGTAGAAAGTATAAATGAATTCAAAACTCTTGCGCAGACAAAAATAGACAACACTGCAGATAGACTTAAAAAAATAGAAACAATAATTGACAAATTACAAATTGCAATACTTGAAAAAATAGGCTCTTATGGAAAAAACATAGAAAGTATAAAAAAAGAGATGGGTATGATGCAGGACTCTTTTGGAAAAGTAGTAAATCAAGCAGTCAGAGAACATACAACTACTCCAACAAAAACTGCTAAAACAAAAAAGACTTCTAAGAAAAAATAAAAATTAATATTATCTTCTTGGTGGGGCTCCCCAAGGCCAAAAAGCTTTATAACCGCCTCTAGGCGTTCCATCTCCCCTACTTGTTGCTCCAACAATAATTCCTATGACTGCTAAAATAAAAACAGCTCCTGCAACCATCGGCCAATTATCAACCCACCATTGTCCAGAAGACCAACCAAGAGCTCCTGCTGTTTGAACTAAAATGACTACAACAATAACCCCTCCAACCCCCATTAACACATAAAAAAATCCTCCTTTTTCAGGATCTATAAACATCCCAACAAAAATTAATATAACTAAAATAATTGCCAGACCAATTCCTAATCTCGGAAATATCTCAGAAAAAAACAAAGGAACCATTGGAAATTGCAATGCTATTAATCCTACAACTAATGCAATAATTGCATTAATAGCTTTACTATCTCTAAAAAGTTGTATCTGAGTTAATATTCCAAAAACCAAAGCAAAGATTAATAAGAATGGGAGAAGATAACTAAAAAACCCTGCTTGTTCCCAAACACTAAATACCTCTCCAATTGTTCCAGCCCAATCCAAGAAAATCAAACCTCCTAACATAAAGTAAATTAAGAAAACTTATTTAAATATGTTTCGTAATTATCATCAACTACTAGAACTAGATCTTCTTTTTGCTAAAACTAATGCCAAAGCAACTGCAATCACAATAATAAATGAAAAATTTATCCAAAAAGGACTGCTCCAATTGAGGTTAGCAAGCCACTCAGTTATTCCAGCTGGCAATCCTATTGACCAAATAACTGCAAAAATAACACCAACACCAATTACAATCCCCAAAGTCCATTTCATCCAAGGTGCAGGTTTAAATCCCTCCTTAATTTCTCCGAATACAAAACCCCAAAGTAATAAAATTACAAACATCACAACAAGAGATACTGTTAAAAATAAAATTAAATTCCCAACAACCATTTTAGGAAAAACAGCAGTAACAAAAATCAAGCCAACAACAAAAGCTACAATAGCATCAAGTTGTTTTTTACCATCTCCCAAAAGTTTTGTTTTTTCAAGTATAGCGAATACCAAGGTAAAAACTAACAAGAAAGGTAAAATAAGTTGCTGTAAAATAGGGTGCTGAAAAATTGTTTCCACCATTTTATATTAACAGAAAAATACTATTTAAATATTCTTATTAGATTAAATCTTCTGGAATTTCTTCAATGTCAGAATCTGGACTTGGCAAAGCAGATTTATTTATTAAAAAAATATCACTAATAGCTCTCACAAATTGGTGCGGGATTATCACTCCTTTAGCTCCGCCAATCAAAGACATAACATTTCCACCAACTTTTATTCTCCATCCATCAATTTTATTTTCAGATAAATTAGCTTCTTCTACCTCTCCAAAAAAATCCCCAGAATCAGTATAAACTTTTGTTCCCATCACTTCTGTTATCTTTTTGATTCTCATAAGAAAAGAATACCAAACTTATTTATAAATATTTCGTCACAAATTATTATATAACAAACTTTATAAAAAATCTAAAACTCACTTCTTTCTCTTGTACTCCATCATTTGCTTCAATCTTTTAATTTGTTTTCCCTTCTTAGAACGGATAAACAAAATTACTAAACCCATAACTACAACTAAAACAAATACTATTCCAGTCCAGAAATAAGATTTAATCATTTCAAAAAATCCTTTTTTCTCAGCCACACAATCATTCGGACAATTTGTTTCATCTTCACCAATTTCAGTTTCACAAATACCATTATTATTACAAACTGATAAATCTATTACCACCACAAATATTGAGAAACCAGGAGAAGTTGCAGAAAAATAATAATAATTTTCATCTTCACTTACAAAAGTTGTGCTTAAAGTATCCCATTGATTACCTTTATCTCGTTTCCTATAAAGAGAAATATCCTCGGCAATTCCTTCTTCTCCCTCAACCCAGGACTTTTCCACTTTAAATTCTATTATTGCTTCTTCTATATTTTCATCAGTTATTCCTGTTGTATCTATTTTAAATGCCTGATAAGAACTTCCTGAAACAAGACCTATTTCTAAGTCTGCCTGTGGAAGAACATCTATTTTAGTCACAGTTAATGACGCATCTAAAACAGTTTCAGTTGTTGTGATTGTTATTTTTGTTAAATCAATTTCTGGATCATCTATAGTCATTTCAGCTGGCTGGTCTGGTGTTATCTCTGTCCATGAATGTGATTCTGTTGGTTGCCCTGCAGTTATTCCCCCTCCTCCTCCCACAGTACATGTTTGAGATTCTGCAGGTTTATTAACAGTTGTTCCACAACTGTTAGAATCTGTACAAGTTTTTGTCTGAGTTCCACCAGAACAAGTTGACCATTCTGTACATGTCCAGGATTCTGTGCAAGTTGCATCAACAACAACAGTAGTAAACTTCCAAATAGGTGAATTTGCGATTGAATCACCATCAAACACAGTAGTACTCCATAAGTAAGTTCTACCTTCATTCAAATCCGCCCATGTTGTTGTTGCATCAAACCCATCTGCAACATTAGTATCATTTCCAATTACAGGAGATTCCATAGTTTCAGTTGTATTAACAAAAACAGGATTGTTTCTTTGGTCAGTAGTTCCATCTCCAATCCGTCCATTACCATTATATCCCCAACACATTGCACTTCCATTACTCAACAAACCACAAGTATGACGATAATCTCCAGTTATTGAAACAAATGATTCTGTTGTATTAACAAAAACTGGATTTTCTCTTTGTGTATTAGTTCCATCCCCAATCTGTTCATTATTATTATATCCCCAACACATTGCACTTCCATTTGATAATAAACCACAAGAGTGAGAACTTCCTGTAGCTATTGATTTAATCTGATTCCAAAATGTTACATTCATTGCATCTGCGTCAGAGTCTGTTACTGTAATGGTTAAAACAGGGGATAATGCAATACCAGTTGAACCATTTGCTGGAGAGATTAGTGTTGGCTGGTCTGGTGCTGCAGCAAATACTATCCCAATTAATATAATTACAAAAATAAATATTAACAAATATCTCAAATCCCAAACTCCTCGCAACCTCTTTTTAATCATAATCTCAATTAGAAACCCCACCTTAAAATCCTTTTGTTTTTTTAAATATAACAAACTTTATAAGAAATCTAAACTTTAATCAAACATGTTAAATAAGAAAGAGATTATCACTATAGTAATAGTAACTCTCATCCTCGCTTTCACAATTAGCTTAATAGAAACTGTAGAAATTTTTCTCTATACATTACTTGCAGTGTTTCTTGTTCTTGCAATTAATATATCTGCAAAAAAAGTTGCAAGTTTTTATTTTGAGTCAGAAATAGAAATAAAATTATGGGAAATTAAAAGATACGGATTCAAGGCCCATCAACATTTCAAAAGACCATTCCCTGCAGGGGCATTTCTACCCATAATCTCAAAAATATTTCTTTTTCCACTTCATAGCTTCATCTGGATGGCTTCTCTTATTTTTGATGTAAAGCCCAAAGTTTACCGGGCAGCAAAAAGACACGGCCTTTATTCTTTTTCAGAAATGACTGAATCTCACATAGGCCTTATAGCATCAGCAGGAATCATAGCAAGTTTAATTTCTGCAGTAATTGGATACCTCCTCGGCTTCCCTGATTTTGCAAGACTAAGTATTTATTATGCTTTTTTTAATATGCTTCCCATATCTGATTTAGACGGAAACAAAATATTTTTCGGCAACATAGTATTATGGAGTTTTTTAGCTTCAATAGTTTTAATAGGGTTATTTTATGCACTATTCACAGTATAATAAAGTATTAAAGAAATAAATTCTTGATTTAATAAAATGGAGTTTTTAGAAGGAATTTCCCCAAGAGAATATCAACAAAAAATTTTTGAAACTTGCACTAAAAAAAATTGTTTAGTTGTACTTCCTACAGGTTTAGGAAAAACCCTCATTGCACTAATGCTTGCTATAGAAAGAATGAAGGAATTCCCAGGAGAAAAAGTTGTTTTTCTTGCTCCAACAAAACCTCTGGCAGAACAACATTTAATTTCTTTTAAAAAACATCTTCCAGAACTTTTTGCAGATATGCAATTATTTACTGGCATGGTTAAAGCAGAACAAAGGAAAAAAATCTGGCTAACAGCAGATATAATTTTTTCCACCCCCCAGTGTGTTGCAAATGACTTGAGAAACAATCTCTATAATTTACAGGAAGTTTGTTTGCTTGTTGAAGATGAAGCTCATAGGTGCATAAAAAATTATGACTACAATTATGTCTCTCAGCAATATCAAAAACAATCTCAACATTCAAAAATTCTTGGTTTGACGGCTTCCCCAGGAAGTGAAGCAGCAAAAATTAAAGAAATTTGCAGGAATCTCTCTATAGAAGAAGTTGAATTAAGGACAAGAGGAAGTGAAGATGTAAAACAATATCTTCAAGAATTAAAGTTTGAAAAAGTTATGATAGATTTCCCCGCAGAATTTGAAGAGATGAGACATGTTCTTCTAAAAGTATTCAATAAATATGTTGAAGAATTAAAATCTAGAAGAGTTCTCTTCACATTCCCTTCAAAAATAGGTCTTATTAATCTTCAGAAAAAAATATCTGCAACATTATCAAGAGGAAATAGGAATTTTAATTATATGCTTGGAGCAAGTGCATGTGCACAGGCAATAAAAATCCAACATTCATTAGAACTTCTAGAAACTCAAACATTATCAAGTTTTAATAAATATCTAAAAAAGTTATTTGAGCAGGCAGCAAAAAAACAAAGTAAAGGAGTTATAAAACTTGTAGCTAAACCAGAGTTTAATTTTGTTTTTATGAAATCAAACGAACTCTTAGCAAAAAATATTGAACATCCGAAAGTTGGAGAGTTAGTAGAAATTGTGAAACAAGAAAAATCAAAAAATGATAAGATAAAAATAATTGTATTCACACAATTCAGAGATACTGCAACAGTAATTTCAAAACAACTTAACACACTTGAAGGAATAAAGGCAAAAGTTTTTGTTGGACAAGCAAAAAAGAAAGATAGTGGATTAAGCCAGAAAGAACAAAAGAAAATAATTCAAGAGTTTTCAGATGGAGAGATTAATATTCTTTGTGCAACTTGCATTGCAGAAGAAGGTTTAGATATTCCAGAAGTAAATGCAGTTATATTTTATGAACCAATTCCCTCTGCAATAAGGGCAATTCAAAGAGCAGGAAGAACAGCGAGATTAATGAAAGGGAAACTAATAATCTTAATAACAAAAAAAACAAGAGACGAAGCTTTTTATTACGCTTCAAGAAGTAGGGAGAAAAAGATGCACTCTGCAATAAATTCAATCAAAAAAGATTTAGCTAATGGAATTAAATTTGATGTTCAAAAAGAATTAAAATGAAACTTCTCCACGACATCTTCTCAAAAAAGAAAGAATCTAAATCCACCTCTATCCCAAAAGAAAAAATAATTGCAGATTACCGAGAGAAAAATTGTTTAGTTGCTTCAGAACTTATTAATTTAGGATTAGAAATTGAATTTAAAGAATTAAAAGTTGCAGATTATCTTGTTAAAGATATTGCAATAGAAAGAAAAACAGTTTCTGATTTCATTGTCTCCATGATAAATAGGAGGCTTCTTAATCAACTTGAAGAACTTCAACAATATGAAAATAAACTTTTAATTATCGAAGGAATTGAAGAACAAGAATTATACAGCGAGGATAATTCCTCAGGAGTAAATGCCAATTCAGTTAGAGGCTTTCTACTTTCAATTTTACTTAAACATAAAATTCCAATAATTTTCACAAAAGATTCAGAAGATACTGCAAAATTCATCTCTGTACTTTCTAAAAGAAAAGAAAAAGAACTTCCATTAAATGCTACAAAAAAAACATTAAACAAAAAAGAAAGGCTTCAATTTATTTTAGAAGGTTTTCCAGGAATAGGACCTAAAACAGCAAGAAAATTATTAGAAAAATTCAAAACTCTGAAAAATATAATCAATGCTTCTGAAGAAGAACTTAGAGAGGTTATAGGGAAAAAGTCAGAAGTTTTTAAACTTTCTAAAATAGATTTTTAATGATAGTTCTTTTACCTTGTTGTAAGGTATGGTTCTTTATAATTTTCTAAAATATAATTCACTAAAGCAGATTTATCACTTGGTTTTCCATTTAACGCCACCATTGAAACACTATCTCTCTCTTTAGATTGAATATATCTAAAAGGAGATTCATCCCCTCTAAGAAAAAAAGTCCAATGAAAACAATGATGCAGATGAAGGATATATTTTTTAGGGCGCAACATCTTTCTAGAAACTCTTCTTCTAACAATCTTTTCAAATTCACTAAAAGGCATGTCTTTTCTTTCTTCCACCAAATCCAAAGCAGTAGAAACATAAACATTAACAAATTTCCCTATATCTATTTTCGCCATTAAAACATAAAAAAATTCTTTCAGTTTTTAAAAAACATTATATTGAAAAATATATTTTACAAAACAAAGATCATATAAAACCTCAAATTCTTTTTAATTTATATTTCTAAATTAATTCCCCTAAAATTTTAGCTCCTAATTTAATTGTCATATTATTAATATCCTTATCTGGATTAATCTCAACTATATCAACAGCTTTTAGACTTTTAATTTTATTTATTCTTTGAATCAGATAAATAAATTGCCTTGATGTTAAACCTCCTACAACAGGACAGCCTGTTCCTGGAGCAAAAGCAGGGTCAATAACATCAATATCAATAGAAACATAAAGTTCTTTCCCATTTGAAAATTCCATAATTGTATCGCATGTATCTTCGATATTTAATAAAAATTGATTTATACTTATTGCTCTAATATTATTTTTTCTTAAAAATTCAATTTCTGTCTTCCAAGAATTTCTTAAGCCAATTAATAAAATATTTTCAGCAGGAAAACCATCTTCAACCAATTTACTTAACCACCCTTCATGCGTTGGTTCTTGCATTGGAGGCATACAATCAGGATGAGAATCAAAAATAATTAAACAAGCTTCCTTATCTTCCTTTTTACAATAATCAAGAAAAGCTTTGCAAGTAGAATAACTAATACTATGGTCTCCCCCAAGAAAAACTATTTTTGGTTTTGTTTCAAACGCTTTAAAAGAATTTTTATAAATTAACCTATTAACTTCTTCAATATTACTGTTGTCCAAATGAATTTCTTCTAAATCCAAAAGACGAACATCAATTGGAATCCACTGCTCATTACTATGAATTTTTCTTAATTCATCTAATATAGCATTCCCTGCCTTCTCGCAACCTCCTGTCCTTCCTAATCCATTTATTCCTGGAACTCTTACAATATACATGATTTTTATTAAGAAATAAGGTTTTTAAGTATTATCAAAAAAGAAATTTATTTTAATGCTTCCTCAAGTGCATTCTCAATTGCATCCATTGCATTCACCACCTCACCACTTTGTCCATTTCTATAAAGTAATAAATAGAGAACTAATCCTATTATAAAAACTGCTAAAGCTATAACTAGCCAAATCCAAAATTTTGATTTCTTTCTTCCATGATATTTGGGCTTAGATATTTCTTCCATTTTAAATTAAAGCAGGATAAAAGAGATTTCCTGTTTGTTTTAATGTACTTAAATCTGCTCGGTAAATATTACAGTTTGGTTTAGGAGAAAGAAAAAGTTGTGGAAACATTTCTTCATTTTCTCCATATTGACCATAAAGAATTATATCATCCAATTTTCCAGCCGAAGCATCCAAATTTCCTTCTAAATTAATAAAAGTAAAATTAGAAAAAAGGAATATAGTTTTTAAAGGTTGAGAATAATCTTGTATAAGAACATTGCCTTCATCCATTATTTTTCCAGACGAATACAATCCATTTATGTCTTTAAATATACTGGGATCATCTCTATAAGGAGGGATATTCATCTGATTATTCTTTTCATAATTAAGTAAAAATCTCTCTTTACCTTTACTTCCATCAATCCTAATAAATCCTTCAGTTAAAAGCACTTTTCCCCACCATTTTTTTAATTTAACTACTCCGTATAAAACAGTAATTGATTCATTTATTCCCCCAGAAATATTCGTAACAATCCAATTATTTGAATCAAATCCATTATTACTCATATCAGTCCTATCAATCTTACTTAGATTAATATTAGGACAATAATTTTCTAAAGGAAGCCTCTGACGCTCTGAAAGATTATAATCTCCAAAATTAATATGTACTGGGTTTGCTGTAAACTCTGCTGCATAAACTACTTCAATCGTATCAAAATCATAACATTCACTACCAGTACAACCAGAAAACCATCCGCCAGAAGTACAAGCTCCAGACTTACATTTTAAGAGACAATTATAATCTTCTTGAATTAATTCACCATCAGAGCAGTAATATTCTGTAAGAAATCTCTCTTCATAGCCGCATTTATCATAAAGTTCATAATCTCCATATTTATAATGACCTGTTCCTGTAGTAGTTCCCTTTACATAGTAATTCCTTCCATCAGGATATTCATTAGTTACATCAGAATCCGTGCAAGTAGGAGTTTGAGCAATAACAAATCCTAAAAATCCTAATAAAAAAACAAATCCAACAAACATCAATCCTCTTTTCATAACATCATATAGAAACAATATATATAAAACTTTCACTCAGGCACAAGCGCAAAAAAACTATAATTCCCTATCTTTGCCAAATCCTTAACATCTTTTAATTTAACCTCAGAAATATTTTTTTCAAATTCATAAAATTTTTTAGCATCTCCATCAATTTCATACATTAATAAATTAACCATCTGATTTTGTGAATCTTCCATAGAAATTTGATAGTTCCCAATTAACTGTTCTTTAATTTGTTTCAACTCTTTCTCCCCAAGATTCAGTGCAACTTTTTTAAATTCCTCTAAAACAAGTTCTTTAACTTTCTCTAAACTTTCTTTAGTAGTTCCAACATAAATAAGATTATATGCAAAATCCTTATTTACATCTGATTGACCCTTAACAGCATAAGCCAAATTTCTTTTTTCTCTTATCTCACTAAAAAGTCTCGAAGACATGCCTTCTGCCAGTAAAGTACTCAAAACTTTTGCAGCATAACATTTTCTATCATCAGCTAAGGGAACATGGTACGCGAAAACTAAATTTGCTTGATCAATTCCTTTTCTTTTCTCAATCTTTAACTCATTCTTCAACTTAAATTTCTGACTAGGAATTTTGCCCTTCCCCCCCCCAAAATTCTTCTTCACAAACTCAACAATCTTATCAAAATCAGCATCACCAACAACACATAAAATCATATTATTCGGTTGATAGATTTCCTTAAACTTCGTAACCATTTTTTCCTGATCAATAGAACTCATTGTTTCAAAAGTCCCTGCTAAACTTACTCCAAGAGTCCCATCATAAAGTGATTTTTGAATCTCATCAAAAACATGCAAAAGAGGATTATCGTGATACATTTTAATTTCTTCAAAAATAACCTTTCTTTCTTTTTCCAATTCTTTTTTGTCAAACAAAGGATTCTTAATCATATCACTTAAAACATCCAATGCTATATTCAGATGTTTACTCGGCATCTTACACCAATAAGCAGTAGCCAACTCACTAGTAAAACCATTCAACTCCCCTCCATTTCTTTCAATCTCTTCTGCAATTTGTTTGGTGTTTCTTTTGGAAGTCCCCTTATACATTAAATGTTCAATAAAATGAGAAATTCCTTTTTCTTCTATAGATTCATTAATCCCTCCTGCCCTAACAGCAAATGCAACGCTCACAACAGGAATGTCTCTTTTCTCAAAAAGAATTGTCATGCCATTCTTCAGAACTTTCCTAGAAAATTTTTGGTCCATAAACTAAGAAGAATATAAAGATATATAAATATAATGACGAAGCATTAAAATAATTTAAGATATTTGCCTAAAAAGTAGATTCCTACACCTGCACCACCAATAAGTAAAACAATAATTAACCCCATCAACAAATTTGATTTCTTCCTTTTTACAGGTTGTGTCTGCCCATTTGCTGGTTGTTGCATTTCAGGTTTTGTTTGTGCTGGCTGCGTTTGCCCCGTTTGTATTTGTTGTTCCATTTCATACTCAGCAAAATTGCTTTTATAAAGATTTCATTTTTTCTTGAAAATATCTCTTTTTACACTATCTTTTTAAAACTTAGAAGGTTTAAAAGAGGTATGCCAATCAACGCACATCCAGAATTTCTAGAGGCAGAAAAAATATATCTAAAGGCCGAAACAAAAGAACAAAAAATTATAGCATTAAAAAAAATGATTTCTCATGCTCCTTCTCACAAAGGAGCTGAAAACCTTAGAGCACAACTTAAAAGACGCCTTGCAAAATTAAAATACGCTAATGAAAAAGAAATCAAAAAAACAAAATCAACAAAATCTGGAATCAAAAAAGAAGATATGCAGGCAGTTATTATTGGAGAAACTGGCGTTGGAAAATCCAGACTTTTAACAACACTAACTAATGCAACACCAAAAATAGCTGAAACTCTTTTTGAAAGATATACAACAACAAAACCAGAGATAGGAATAATGAACTACCAAGGATGTCAAATCCAGTTAATTGAAAATCCAGCAATAGAATCTAAGCATTATGACAAGGGCTTGAGTAACTCAGCAGATACAGTAATAATTTTGTTTGCAGACTTCGCACAACTTGAAAGAATAGAAAAAGAAATAAAAAATACTAAAGGAAAAAGAATTGTTGTATTTATAAATAAATTTCCTGAACAGATTAGGAAACTAAAAGCTAGATTAGAATCTAAAAAATATAACTTTGTAATACTCAATCTTAATACAAAAGAAAATCTTGAAGAATTAAAAGAAAAAATTTTTCAAAGTTTTGATAAAATTAGGATTTATACTAAAGAACCTGGAAAACCACCAGACAAAAAAAGACCATTAGTCTTAAAACCAAACTCTACAGTAAAACATGTAGCAAATAAAATTATCAGAAATTTAAAAAATTTGAAAGAAATAAGAATTTGGGGCCCTTCATCAAAATTCTCTGGGCAAGTTGTTGGATTGCAACATGAACTAAAAGATTTAGATATTGTGGAATTTAGGACCAGATAATTTCAAAGAGGTTCAACCCTATAATCAATCCACCAAGAATCTTTTTTTCCAAAAAATAATTCACAATCATAACATATTAAAGGGTCTTTATTATCACTGCTAACCCGATGATAACCTCTTTCCACACAATCATTTCTTCTTTGTGTATTTATTTCTGCCATCTTATCAATATCTCCTTTAGCAAAAGCCATAGCATTATCAAATACTTCTCTCATCTCTTCAGGGTTATTAAAATCTATAGGATCTCCCATAAATTTTTTTATTTTCTCGGGCATTAACCTTAAATTAAAACAACCTTTTTAAGAATTATTATACTTCAATAATCACCGAATCTTCTCAAACATCTTAGCAAGTCTTTCTCCAGCCATATTCTTCAAATCCATAGGATGAAGTTTTTTAGACAAAAAATCTTTTTCTAATTTTGAATAAGAATCATATTTCACACTGCCTCCAAATTTTTTATCTCTTTTTACTTCAATCTTTTCAAAAAAAGGAAATATCAAAATCCTTGCAATTTCTAAAACAGTATTTTTCTTACCTTCAGGACAAAATGCTTTTGAAATTTTCTTTTTTATTTCAGCAGAAGAATTTACAACAGAAATCAAACCAGAAGCATCAGAAGACGACATTTTTTCTTCACCTTTCAAAGAAGTCAGCAAGGGCATATGCACAAAAACAGGGACTTCATAATCAATGTCTTTCAAATTTTCAACAGCAATCATATGAATCTTTCTCTGATCTGTTCCTGCAACAGCTACATCTACCTTTAATGCTTTCAAATCTGAAACTTGCATAAAAGGGTAAATAATCTGCGTCACCTTCGCGTGTTCAATATCTCTAGCTACTCCCTGCATTGCTCTAAGCCCCCTATTCAATGTAGAACTTGCTGCAAGTGTAAAAACATCATCCATATAATCTGGTTTTCTTTGAAAAGAAGTTCCCACAACAATCTCTGGATTCTTCAATCCAATTTTCTTAAATGCTTTTTTCCATTTCTCAACCTGCGAATTAATAAATTTCCAGTCACCTTTTTTATTTAGCCAAGCATGCCAATCAGCCAAAAGCACTTTAACTTTAAAACCAGCTCTCTCAAAATCCCGAAGTTTCATAATCGTCACAAGATGCCCTATATGTATATCTCCTGAAGGTTCATAACCACAATAAACAATCGGCTGTTTCTTTTTCAAAATTTTAGAAATCTTATGCTCGTTAATTATTTCTTCTGCATTTCGTTTTATTAACTCTGCCTTATCCATGCATCACATAAATGAATATTAATTATTAAATGTTTTCTTTATCAATGTTAATCCAAATTTTATTTTTCTTATCTATTGGTATTATCGCCGGTACAATTACAGGATTAATTCCAGGAATTCACATAAATTTAATTGGAGTTCTTCTTATTTCTTTATCTGCTTCTTTATTTATTTCGATAAATCCTATCTACCTTATAGTGTTCATTGTATCCATGGCGATTACACACACCTTCATTGATTTTATTCCATCAATATTTTTAGGTTGTCCAGATACAGATACAGAACTTTCGGTTTTACCAGGACATGAATTATTGAAAAAAGGGCAAGGATATCAAGCAATAATTTTAACTTGCTACGGAAGTATTGCTGCAATTTTTATTTTGATTTTAATTTCTTTTCCTTCTATTTTAATAATTTCAAAAATATATGAGTTCACAAAAATAATTCTTCCTTATTTATTAATAGGAATATCCACACTATTAATTTTATTAGAAAGAAAAAAACTTTCTGCCCTATTTGTTTTCCTATTTTCAGGATTTTTAGGATTATGCGTCTTAAACCTTCCTTCAATTAACCAACCTCTCCTGCCCTTACTTACAGGACTCTTTGGTAGTTCTATGTTAATTATAAGTATTAAAAACAAAACCCAAATTCCAAAACAAGAAATCACAAAACCAAAAATAAAAATCCTTAAACCATTATTCGGAGCAATAATCGCTTCTCCATTATGTAGTTTTCTTCCAGGTTTAGGAAGCGGTCAAGCAGCAATTATAGGAAACACAATCTCAAGAACAAACAAAAAAGGTTTTCTTGTTTTACTTGGAGCAACAAACACTCTAGTCATGGGTTTTTCATTTATTTCACTTTATGTAATTTCAAAAACAAGAACAGGAGCAGCTGTTGCGATTCAAGAAATAATTAAAACCCTCTCCCCAAAACTCCTTATTTTAATTTTAACAATCACTCTGATTAGCGGAATAATTTCTTTTTTCTTAACAATATTCTTAGCAAAAACATTTGCAAAAAAATTAGGGACATTTAATTATACAATTGCATCAATCACCACTCTCATAATCTTAGTAGTAATAGTCTTTCTTGCTTCAGGATTTTTAGGAATATGTGTTTTAATAGCTTCAACCCTCACAGGAATTTATTGCATCTCATTAAAAGTTAGAAGAACACAGATGATGGGTTGTTTACTTTTGCCGACGATAATTCTGTATCTAGTTTGAGATATTATTTTGCTCTTAATTCATTTAACATATCTCTATAATGTTTTGCGGTTTCTGCTTGCTCATACGCTGTTGAATCAGAACCTTTAGGAAGCATCAAAGACCTTCCAACATTAACAATAACATCATTAAGTCCATAGTGTTCCCAGATTTTTCCAGCTTCACCACCCTGATGCCCAACACCAGGAAGTAAAATGCGCATATCCTCTCCAGTATAGAGTCTTACTATTTCTAATTCTTCATCTGTAATGTGGTTTTTTTCACTTGGAGCCCCAATAACCACACCATCTAAGCCCAATCTACTTGCATTACTTGATAAGTACTTATACCTCTTAACATGAGGTACCCCTTCAACAAAAATTAAATCACTATCTCTATACCTACTCTCCTGCCCACTTTCTAAAGGAACTAATAAATTTTTCTCTATTGCATATTCAGGGTTACTCATTAAACACATAGTTATTGCTCCAATACCTCTATTCTCTGCTTGTTCACTAATCTCTGCCATATTTCCTGCATAAGGTGCAACAGTTACAGCGTCAAAACCTTTCTTATTATGATGATATATTCCCGCATCATTAGTAGAACCAATATCGGCTAATTTAGCATCTAAAATATAAACCATTCCTAACTCCTGAACTAATTTACCTATCTCTACTAATGCTCCCATGTCATTCTCTTTTGAATCTCTATCTAATTCCTGATTAACCCAATATTGAACATTTGGCTTTACTGCTGCACAATAAGGAGCCACTGCTTCGATATAATCTAAAGACCAAATCTTTTTATCGCCAAATTCTGGCAAACCTTTCTCACCTCTACCCATATCAAATTCAGCAGGGTCAAGACCAGCACATAAAACAGAATTTTTTCTTTCAACAGCTTCATACCATTTATCTTTAAATTGTCTCATTTTATCTTTCCATTTTGCTTCTTTTTATTCAACATTTTAATCAAATACCCTCAATAAAATTTTTCCCATGTTCTTTAGCTAATCTGTCTAATAATTCTTCTTTCATATCTGGATAACCCACATTTAATATTTTTTCTCCCTTTGCTCTATTCTTTTTTTCAATATATGATAATAAATCTGTTAAAATTTCTAAACCCGCTTTACTTCTTAACATTTCTCTTGCCCATTTATCTTTATCATCCATCCTCTCTCTTAACGAAGAATAAATCTCTTTATCTATAACATTTTTATCCAAAAGATAGTCCCAAGCAGATTCATTTAAAGGGACTATTGAATGAGAATCTAAATTAAGGTCTTCCATAACTCTTACACCATCCTCTAATCTATCAACATAAAAAAAGATATGGTCTATTTTTCCTCCAGCACCTCTTATTGTAGGTATCCATAAATCTCTTGGCGAAGAACCTTCATTACTTAAATCAGCAACATGAGCCACCCTTTTATTTTCAATATCTGGACCAATTACCTTCTGATTTTTATAAATCATCATATGGGGAAGCCCCATTTTTACAGCAGTGGGAAAAGAAAAAACCCAATCTCTAGATTCTCCTCCAGAAATAACATCTATATTTTTATCTGTAAATCTTTTAACAAATTCTGTCATATCTTTAATAGAAGTTCGATAATCTCGGCCATGTTTCAAAACTACAGCACTTTGAACATAATATGGACCCACTTCACCAGAAGTGTATGGAAAAAAAGTTTCTGTAAATTGAAATGCCCCATTTCTAATAAGAATTCTTAAATGTTTTTGTTGCAAATCCCTATCAACCTCTTTTCCATAATCCATTTACAGAATAAATTAAACTTCTTTAAAAATATTATTGTGATTAAAAGTATCTTTCCTAAAACCACCCCTCTAACTTTTCCTGTTTCTCCAACTCCCTCCCAAAAATACTATCTATATATCTTTTTGTAAGTTCAAGGCTTTGTTTAATATAAGGAGAAAGATCATATTTATCAGCTAAATTCAAAGCAGGCTCAAGATATTTTTTTATCCCCCCCTCATTAATT
>JAUXAD010000031.1 GCA_030620045.1 archaeon | reverse complement strand
ACCCTTAAAACAAGTCCTGGAAAGGTTTCAGGATTGTACTCTGTATTAGGCTGGGTTCTTGCTAATTTTGTCAGTGGAACAGGTTTTTCTAAAGAAGTAGTTGCAACAATATTTTGTATTTTGTAATTGCTTTTTGCCATTTTATTTTTGATAATGTGGTGAAATGGAAATTTTATATTTTCTTTTTGCCATTTTGAGTAATAAAATATTAGGTAAATTGGTTTATAAATCTTTATGGGTATTTACTCGAATATCTTGGACGAGATTGGAAAGATCTAGGTTTTTGTGGAAGATGTCTTCGAACAGGTCTTCTTAGAAGTCGAGGTAATTTTCGTAATGGCGGAGGACTTTTTGGAGGTCTAGGAAATGTTTGTGAAGGTGGAGGATAACCTCCAGAACTTTGATTTGAAGAATTTGTTTTCCCAGAATTTTTATTCTTCAAACGGATAATTATTATAGTTACTCCGATAATAATTGTGATAATTATAATAACTACTATAAAAATGAATAAAAGATTAGCTTTTGATTCATATGTACATGATTTTGTTTCAGAAGGTTTTCCTTCATTTGTTTCACAATTATTTAAATCTTCACAAGTTCTTATTTGAGTTTCATTTTCTGGACATTTTTTTGGTTGCCATTCTGTGCAAGACCAGTCAAGAATACAATCACATGATTGATTTTCAGGATATTCTTCATTAGGAATGCTACAAGTATTAAAATCCACACAACTTCTTATTTGAATTCCATCCATACATTCAGACCAATTAGTGCAATGCCAGTCTGGAGTGCATAAAGTAGTGGCAGAAAGAATTATTTTTCTTGTGGTTGTTGAATCTGTATTTCCAGAAGGGTCATTTACAGTTGCGTTTATGTAATATGTTCCATCTGGCAAATTTGTGAAATTAACAAAATATGGTGAGGTAAGATTTGTTGTTGAATTTAATAAATCTGTTGAATTATATAAATAAATTATTATTGTATCAATAGCGACATTATCTGTAGCAGTTACATTTATTGGAATATATGATTGTGAAAGAGTTGAATTGTTGGCTGGAGTTGGGCTGGTGAAATTTATTGAAGGAGAAGTGGTGTCATTTACTTCAACATTTATGTTTGAAGAAGAAGAACTTGTCCCATTTATAGTTATTACAGCAATATTATAACTTCCAGGAGTAGAAGCAGTTGCATTAAACCAAAAATTTTTCCATTCGCTTCCATTGATAACATATTCTGTTGAATTTGTCCAGCTTAGAATAGTGCTCGTGTTTGTAAAAGTAGACAGAGAGTTTGTTCCATTTGTGTTTATTGTGAAACTAAATGAATCTGGAATTGTTATATTAACTTGTGTTATGTTTGCTGTTTGTCCAGCGTCAGTATTGTTCACTGTTATATAATAAAGGGTACTGGTTCCCACATCAGCAGAAAAAGATAAAGGAGATATTTCATGTACGGCACTAACTAAGCAAATAGATAAAACAAATACGCACAAAATTATTACCCCTCTTTTCATAGTATTTATTATATTTGGAAATTTATAAATCTTCACCCATATCTCCAATTCCTTTTTTGCTTTTCAAAATCTTTTTTAATTTCTTTTAATCTTGAAACTTGACTTGCTTTTTTATCTGGTCGCAATGCAGTGAATCTTGGAAATCTTAAAGCAAATCCAGAATTATAATTAGGGGATTTTTGAATCTCTTGGTATGTTACTGCTACGACAATTTTTGGTTTTACTTCTACTCTTTTTCCATGTTCCTTTGTGATGAAGGGTTTAATCATTTTTGTTAATTCTGCAAATGAAGTCCCTCCGACTTCTTCTGCTGATTTTTCTTTTATTCCTGTTCCCATTTTTCCTATTTCTAAAAATTTATCTCCATCTGAACAAGATAAAATAAAACTTGAAAACCACCCAGAACGTTTTCCTTTTCCAAATTCTGCTCCGACAATCACTAAATCCAAATCTCTTTCTTCTGGTTTCAATTTTATCCATGTATTGACTCTACTTCCAGGCTGGTATATTGCATCAAGTTTTTTCATCATTACTCCTTCCTGATTATCTTTCAGAGCTTTTTTGTAGAATTCTTCTGCTTTTTTTTCATCTCCAGTTATAATCTGTTTCGCATGAATTATTTTATAGGGATGATTCCTAATTATTTTTTTTATTAAAGCTGTTCTTTTTTTAAACGGTTCATCTAGTTGGGATTTACCATTGTAATAAATAATATCAAAAACATTTATTTCAATTGGAAGCTCTTTCTGAAGTTTTTCAATATCATATTTTCTTCTGATTCTTTGGCTCACATTCTGAAAAGGCTGGTATTCTTTTGTTTCTCTATTAAATCCTACTGCTTCAGAATCTAAAATAAATGATTTTCCCTTCACATAATTTTTAACATATTCAACAACTTCTGGGAATTGTTTTGTTACATTTTCTAAACTTCTTGTGAATAATAAAATGTCTTTGTCTTTTTTATGAATTAATAATCTAAAGCCATCATATTTATATTCTATTGCGCAGGGTTTTCCAAGTGCTTTAAAACCTTCTTTTATTGTTTTTACTTTTTGTGCAAGCATAACTTTTATTGGCTTCCCAGTTTCTAAAGAAATTTTTTCCAAATCTTTTAACTTTCGCTTTTTTACTGCACTAAATACTTCTGCAATATCATTTGATTTATTTATTGCATCCTGGATTTTTTTTGATGCTTCTTTGTCTCCTTCAAAAAAAGCAGAAGCCATAGATTCCCTCACCGTACTTTCTTTAACTCCTATTCTCAAATCCCCAATTATTGTCCTTACAAGATATAAAGCTTCTATCGGAGAAGCTGAAGTTAAAAGCTCTGTTATTAATGAAATCTTTTTCCCAACAGTCCCTTTCCCTTCTAGTTCTGGAAGCTTTCTTAAATTTTCAAGAACTTTTTCAGTTGTTAAAATATGCGTACGCAGTGTAGATTGTTTTTTATGCTTAGTTAATTTCTCAGAAACTTTACCTAAATCCCCAATAGATTTCCATTCATTAACTATTTCTTTTGCATCTGTTCCTGTTGCTTTTGAAATTGATTTTATTGCTAGTTGATTACTTATGCCTATTTTTTTTTCATTATATTCTGGATAAATATCTCCCAATAGAAGATACAAAACTTCTTTATCTGATTCATTAACTTCCTTTAAAAATTTAGAAAGAATTTTTGTTTTTTCAAGTCTTTTTGTTGTGCTTGATATTTCTTCGTAAAGTTCTGCAAGTTTTTTGTATCTCATTTTTTGTGTTTATTGAGTTTAATTAATCCATAAGTAGATGACAAGATAAATACTGCTTGAAGGATTATAAAGATTA
The DNA here is from genome assembly GCA_030620045.1 of archaeon. GTDB lineage: Archaea > Nanobdellota > Nanobdellia > Pacearchaeales > GW2011-AR1 > JAUXAD01. Next base: position 6,435 of record JAUXAD010000031.1, on the reverse strand, counting down.
AGTCTCCTATATAAATGCTATAAATTTCTAAACAAATCCCTCCGATAATAAATAAAGGATAAGTATATTTTCTTTTTTTATATATCACTAATGTTCCTAAGATAATTGATAAGAGTCCAATAATTGCAATTGCATAAAAAATATTTATCACCATATTTATTTTAAGAACTAGATGTTTTTAAGTTTATTCTGTAAGTTCTTGCCTGATTTTAGCCAACTCTTTATCTGTGAGAGCAAGAGAGTCTGCTCTTTTTGGGTCTATTTGATAATATTGCACTGGTATAGTTACATAAGGATACTTCATTTCACCAAAATGATGAGTTCCTCCAAGAGAGTAAGCGTTTGCTAGTCCTGGTCCCCCATCACAAGCTTCTAGCATTGCAAATATTGCTTCGTGTTTTTCTTCAAAATAGTCTACTCCCAGAACTATCTTAGCTTCTTCTTTATTGACAAAAGAAATTTTTACATCTCCTTCATCAAAGCCGAATAAATAAGGTCTTTCTGCAAATCTTGGATCATGGGGATAATTTTCTTGTGTGCTTGCACAAATTGTTATAGGAAACCCACATGGTGTAGCTTTAATTATTTTCCTTCTACCATCTATCAATATGGGTCTATCTCCTTTGAAACCTATATTTAATCTTCTCTTTATGTTTTTATTAGCAAAAATTAGATCTTCTATTGATGGAGTTTTTATCATAAAATTAGTTATTTTCTTCTTTTAAAAAAATTATTATACTCTATCATCACTTTATTCTTGAGCCTCGCCTTCTTCTTCCATTTCTTCAAGCCTTGTGTAATAATCTGAGAATTCATTTAAATGTGCTAAAGCTATTTTTCCTGTCATTAATGGATTATCATCAGTTACATTTGTATTTGAATCAATTGTTCCATGTTCAAGTTCAACATCCATATCTTTTCTAAATTGTTCTATATTAAACTTGTCCCATTTAATTCCTAATTGTTCACCAATTTCTTTTGCTTGTTCTGATGTAAAGTGTTTTTCTTGATGTTCCATTATTTTCTCAATCCCCTTGACTTTTTTCCTGCACTTGTCAAGCCCCTCATTGCCCGCTTTTTATTTCCTGGTTTTGTAATCCAATTCATCTTTTTATCTTTCTTAATTTCTGGCTTATTTGAATCAACCATAATCACTTCATAAAAATAATGCATTCCATCTTTTCCAATCTGGTATGAGTTAAGAACAACAAGGTTTTTGTATTTTCTTTCAGCTCTTTGTTCTGCAATCCATTTGTAATTCATTTTTAATGTTTTTCTAGTATGAAGTCTTTTACTTCTTCTGCCCTTGTTTGGTCTTGGCCTCTTATGGCCCCCTCTTTTTATTCTTACTCTAATTATAACAAATCCTTTTTTTGCTTTGTATCCAAGAGCTCTAGCTCTATCTAATCTTAATGGCTTGTCTACTTTTGTAAATACTCCAGACTTTCTCCACTTAATCATTCTTTCTCTGAGTGTTTTTTTGTCTGGTTTTTTCCATGCTTGTCTTATTTGATGGTATAATCCTTTTGCCATAGAATAGAGATAGAAAATTGGTTTTTAAAATTTAGGGTTAGTTAAATTTATATATCTATTAATGATAATTTTTTTAAGAGCCTGTAGCTCAGCCTGGTTAGAGCACTACTCTGATAAGGTAGGGGTCCACGGTTCAAATCCGTGCAGGCTCATTTTTTTAGCACGGACTCCAAATCGACACAGTCATTTGTCGTGTGCAGGCTCATTTAATTTTTTACCCCAAGCTCAAGAACTAATTTTCCCTCTGAAAGATTATAATCTATTAATGGTAGATTTATTGGAATTGACTTAAAGTAGTATTTATCTTTTGCAATTGCTTTGATTTCAATGCTATTCTCAAGTTTTATAATTGAGATATCTTTAATTTCTTTTACACCTGGAACATCAATTTCATAAATAACTTTGTCTGAAAATCTCCTGATATTTGTTGAAGGTTCTTTCTTTGAGAGTTTTGAAATTCTTTTTAATTGTTCTTGCGAGAAATTTTGTAAGAGTTTTATTGGTTGTTTTCTTGTTGGTTTTTTTATCATTTGTCTTGACACTCTGATGTTTTTTGGGTCTACCCTTTTTCCGTTGATTATTAATTCAAAATTTGTTTTTGGTTGAAGATTTGATGCTTGCATTTCTCTTCGAAGTTCTTTTTCAAACATTTTTATTGCACTTCCGAGCATTTTACCTAATACTCCTCCACCAAAAAAAGGATTTACAGATTGTTTTTGTTCATCAAAGAAATCATTTTTTCCTAACATACCCCAATCTTCGTTTTTAAAATTTTCATTTAATGAATTCCCACAATAAGGACAAAATTCATACTTGTCACTTATTTTCCTTCTGCATTTTTCACATTCATTCTTTTTGAACATGTTAAAGAATGTTTTATTTTGTTTATAAATATTTCGTGAAATATTTATAGTAAAAATGTTAAGAAATTTACTCTAAATAGTTTTTGGGGATTGAATTAAAGAAGAATTTATTTAGTATTTAAATATTTTTTAACCGACATTATTTCGTGAACTTCTTCAAGGAGGGTTGGTCTAGCTTGTTTAAATATAATATTTTTGAATACTTTTGAGCTGTCAAATTTTTTTGTCTTTCTTATTTCTCTTAGTTTCGGAAGCCACCAGAATACAACTAGCATTCTTGCTATACCCCCAATAATGAATATTAAAAAAAGAGGCTCAATAAAACTAACTGTTAAAAATTTAATAAGAAGTGCTCCGATACCTGCTCCTAGGAATATTCCAATACCATTTAACATATTATAATAAGAAACAGCTAAACCTCTTTTTTGCTGGCTTACGTTATCATATATAAAATTTCCTGTGGCGAGATTAAATCCTGCCCAAGAAATTCCACCAATAAGTGCGGGAATGAATATTAAATAGACTGGCAGAGGAGAAAGAATCCACAAAAGAGGAATTATAGGAATTAAAATAGAGGTAATCCCTAAAACTCGATAGTTTCCATATCTGTCTGCAAATTTTCCCCAAATTTTTAAAACAATTAAAGAGAATACTGATGAAGATAAAATAATTATCATATAAGTTACATAGTCAAATTTTAAATTTCTTAGTAAATATACTGCTAATAAAGGAGCAGAGATAGAACAGGCAAAGCTGAGCAGGGATCTAAAAATAGAAAATTTCCCAAAATTATTTTTTGGAGCTTTTACCACAAAATCCCAGAAAGAAAAATAATAACCTTTCTTAAGTTTTATTTTTGGTTCATATTGTTTCTTGAAAATTTTCCAACAGGTTAGTCTGGCGATAAGTGCCAATGAAAATAAAATTATAAATCCGAACATAGTCCAGTTATTTTCCTTAAAATAATTTAAAAAGAAAGAAGCAGAAATTGCTAAGACTACTGAAACAAATCCTATAATTAAATTTCTTTTTGAAAACCATCTTCCTCTATATTTTTTGTCAACAATATCTCCCATCCATGAAAACCATGCAGGGCTTCCTATATTTGCAAGGATAATATATAATGAAAATGAAAGCAAAAACAAAAGTGGAAGAATATTTACTAAAATTCCTTTATAAAATAAAAGTGCTATTATGATCAAAGGCAGCCACATTAGGGCTTCAAAAAAAACTGCCTTGAGAATTATTTTTTTTCGAGAATGTTTTTCAATTAATCTTGAACTAAACATTTGGGTTAAGGGTCCAAGGAGTCCAGCCACAGAACTTAGTAAAGCTACTAAAGAATTGCTTGCATTAATTGCTATTGCAAATGGAGAGATATAGTAATCTCCGAAAGAACCTTTTGCTGCCGCGAAAATACCTTCTTTAATACTGTGTCTTCTTGATTTATGCTTAAGCTCTTTAATCGAGGATTTTTTCACCATCTTTTTCATAAGGAAGTTAAAGGAATTTAATTAATAAATGTTATGAGAAAATGCGCCAGCCGGGAATCGAACTCGGATCTCCAGCTTTTTCCGGACAAGTCCTTCAACGTCAATTCCGACGTAGTCGAATTACCGTGGGAAGCTGATATACTACCACTATACTACTAGCGCTTAATAAAATATAGTTTTGAACTTCATAAATTTTTATATATTTGATTTAACTTATTTTGTAATGAAATATAGACTTGATTTTAATAGGCCTCCAACTAGAGAAATATTACAATATCTTGGAGTTAAAGAAATCCCAAGAAAAATAAACAATTCTTATTTATTAAGAGGGTTAAACTCAGGAGATTTTAATTGGGTTTTAGGAGGAAGAACTTACGCGGATGTTGCAAAGACTTATCAGAGAATGGTTGAGGGTGATGGAAGAACAATAGTGGTTCTTCCATCTAGTTTTCGTTTCCCAAAAGATGAAATAAATAAATCCTTAAAATCTCTTGAAGGGCTTGCAAAGGCTGATAGTGTTCATGTTTTACGTCAAATTGAGAGAGATGAAACTGCAATAGTTCCCAAAAGAATAACTCAGGAATTTGCACTTGGTCATAGAAAGAAATTTCCAAGATCTTATTTCAGAAGAGCTATTGAAAATTGTGATATTGAAAATCCTCCAATGGGGGTTTATTGGGCAAGGAGTGATGGACATTTTTCTGGATTTACATTTTTGGATGCTGTTGGAGGGGCTGAGATGGAGAGGATGAGGCAAGAGGGGGTATTTGATGGAGAAGTTATTGATTCAAGACCTTATGCAGGAAGTTTTAGAGTGATGGTTGGCTCAGGAACTGAACCAGGAGTAAAACATAAAGTTAATTTTTCAAGACTTCCCATTCATAGATGGGGGTCAGATGAACAATTTTATTCATGGGTAGATATGGAGCAAACTTCTACAGATGAAAATACTTTTTTTGTAGGGGAGGCTCATAAAAGGAGAAGGAAGACATTAACAATCTGGTCAAGACCAGTTGTTTTTGCATTTTACACAGGAGCAGATTTTATTAAACAACATCCTGAGTTTAAAGTCCATTACAGAATGAATCCTTTTTGTATACCTCAAGATGAAGAAATAATGAAGATTATAGATCACTTAAGATTTAGAAGTTTGATTTTTCATGAAGAAGGTGGAGATAGAAAAAGTCTGACACTACATCCTCTCAATAAAGGGGAGATTAATAGAGTAGTTGGCGCAATAACTATTGATAAGGGATATAATAACACGTGGTTTCATTGGGGAAAGAGAGATTTGTCTTATCTTTTTACTCCTCCTGAATTTAGTTAATCTTTTATATCTTAATTTTCTAATTCTAATATGGCAAAGAAAAAATTTTATGTTACAACACCGATATATTATCCAAATGATATACCTCACATAGGGCACGCATACACGACTATAGCGGCAGATGTCTTGGCTAGATGGCATAAAAGTAAGGGAGAGAATGTTTTTTTTCTTACTGGAACAGATGACCATGGCAAGAAAATTGCTCAGGCTGCAGAAAAAGCAGGTAAAACTCCGAAAAGGTTTACAGATGATTTAATTCCAAAATTTAAAGATGTCTGGAAAAAACTCAATATAGAATATAATAGGTTTATAAGAACAACAGATAAAGACCACGAGAAGATTGTTTCTGAGATTTTACAGAAAGTTTATGATAAAGGAGATATTTACAAGGGAGTATATGAAGGGTTTTATTGTACTGGTTGTGAGGCATATTATACTGAAAAAGATTTAATTAATGGATGTTGTCCAATACATAAAACTAAAGCGGAAAAACTAAAAGAAGAATCATATTTTTTCAAATTAAGTAAATACCAGAAGCCTCTGCTTGAATTTTATAAAAAGAATCCTGATTTTATTAGTCCTAAGAAAAGGAAGCAAGAAATAATTAATCGGGTTAAAGAGGGATTAAGAGATTTGAGCATATCTCGGGCTAATTTTGATTGGGGGATTCCCTTACCTTTTGATAAAAAACATGTTTGTTATGTTTGGTTTGATGCTTTGTTTAATTATTATTCTGCAACAAGAGAAAAAGGAAAGGAAAAATTTTGGCCTGCAGATGTTCATTTGATTGGAAAGGATATATCTTGGTTTCATTGTGTTTATTGGCCTGCATTTTTAATTTCAGCAGGAATCAAGCGCCCAAAAAAGGTTTTTTCTCATGGTTGGTGGACTTTTGATAAAGAAAAGATTTCAAAGTCTCGAGGGAAAGTAATTAATGTAGATGAGTTGATTTCAATTGTAGGAGTGGATTCTGCTCGGTATTTTTTACTTAGGGCCACTCCTTTTGGAGATGATGGAGATTTTTCAAAGGAAGCATTGATTGAAAGGCATAATGGAGAACTTGCAAATAAGCTTGGGAATTTAGTGAGTAGAGTTGCTGGTTTGATTGAAAAGAATGGGATTGAAAAAATAGAAAATAAGCTTTTAAAGAAATTAAAATTAAATAAGATTGAAAAGTATTTTGATAGTTTTGAATTTGATAAAGCACTGAGCGAGATTT
>JAUXAD010000008.1 GCA_030620045.1 archaeon | reverse complement strand
GTTGTTAAAGGAAAAAGAATTCCTCTTCAAAAAGGAAGAGTTATAGAAAGGGGAAAATTTTTACTTGACACAGTCCAAGAAAAGAAACAAATTACTTTAAAAAGAAGAATTGCACAACTTAGTAAACCACCTAAGAAAAGGCCATCTCCTAAAAGTCCTAAAAGAAAAACTATAAAAAGGAAAAAATCTCCTAGAAGAAGTGGAGGAATATTTGGATAATGGAAGAAGTAGATACAGAAAAATATATTGAAGCATTAGAACAGGAAAATCAAACTTTGAAAGGAAAGGATGTTCAATCGGCAATAGGTATGTCTAATTATACATCAGCAAATAAAAATGAAAATCTTATTCAATATCAAATTGAGAATACAGAACTATTGGATAAACTTGAACATTTTTACAAAGGAGAATATATTGGAACTCTAGAAAATAAAGATATTGGTTGGGTAAAACCAAAGGATAAAAATCAAATACCACTGAATGAATTCGGAGTTAGTGCATTGATGGAAATTGTTTCTAAATATGTTGATAAAAATACCACTTTATCTTATTATTCTGAAATGCGTATATATGAAATTCTTGCAGACTTAGGAGATGAATTAGTAATATATATTTTATCAAATTATGAAAAAATGGGAATGGATAATAATTTTAAGAAAACAAAGTTTAGATTATTAATTGTTACCACACTTCACATGATTGAATCAACATATAGAAAAGCTATCGCTGGAAAAACAATAGAAGAAATAAATCAATCTAGAATAATTACTCAATCTGATCTTGTTGGAAGACCCTTTCCTCAAATTCCAACAAAAAAGAGATTTAATTTACTTAATCCTAGATCTTGGTCTGGATAATTGGATTAATGGATTAACAAAGATTTTTAAATACAAAAATATTTAAAAAGTAATGAAAAAAGTGGTGTTTTCTATTATAGTATTATTTTTAATTAATATTAATTTTGCTTTTGCAGACATTTATTCAGAAGATAATCTTTATGGACAACCAGTAACAAATATAACTCACATAACAATATATAATCTAAACTCCTCAGACTTTTGGGATTCTTTAAACACGCCTTCAGATATTGATGGGAGTTTATATAATTGGATTAATTTTTGGAATCGTTCAGGGACAAATGTTTTTTTACATCATCTTGGCGATAATGTTGGTATAGGAACAGCAAGCCCTAATGATTATTTACATATCCTTACTACTAATACAGGCAATCAAGATATGCTTTCATTGGAAGCAGCGTATGAAGCTGAACATTTAGGTCCTGCTTTGAAATTCATAAGAGCTGGTAGTGTACTTGCTCGTATTCGTGGGATTGAGGAAGGAGGTTGGGATGGCGGTCTTACCTTTGAAGTTTTTGAAGTTAATGGTGGTTCAATAGGGAGAGATGGTGCAACTACTGAAGCTATGAGGATTGACCAATATGGCAACGTCGGCATCGGGACTGCGAGTCCAAATTATCCTCTTACTTTTGCTGCCTCAACTGGAAGCAAAATCAACTTATTTGCTGGACAAAATTGGGGTATGGGGATTCAAGCCCAACTGATACAATTCATAACACATAGCTCGGCTGGGGATTTTACTTTCGGATATGGAATAAGTGATGCATTGACGAGGATTATGACAATAGAAGGAACAGGAAACGTTGGCATCGGGACTGTGAGTCCAACACACGAATTAAACGTTGTTGGGGATTTGAATGTTACTGGAACTATAATTAATGATGCAATTTATGCTCAATTATCAGATTTAAATGACCAGACTTTTGCGTCAGCAGATGTAGGTCAAGCAATAAATTTAACAACAACAGATGAGATTAATGGTTTAAGTGTTTCTGAATCTAATGTTACAATTTCAATAGCAGGTGTTTATTCTATTTTTGCTCAACCTCAAGTTACAGCAGGCGCAGGTGATGCTGGTAATTTTCATATGTGGTTGGAGAAATATAATACAACCCAATGGCTTAATGTTTCTAATTCAAATGTAGAATTAACTTTAGATTCATTAGATGAAGATGTTATACCTTTGATAGTTGTAATTAAATTAAATGCAAATGAGAAAATAAGAGTTATGGGAAGTGTGTCAGATACAGGAATAAAATTAGACACTCAAGATCCAGCCACAGAGCCAACAATACCTTCCATAATTTTTACTATGTATAGGGTTGGGAATTAAAATGGATAAAATAAAATTACAATTAGTATAGAGAGGATAGGAAATTGAAAAAAATATTGTTAATTATCATCGTCGGAATTTTCTTATTTAGTTTAGTGTCTGCTGATTTGGGAACATACAAACAAGGAGAAACTATTTCAGTAAAAGGAAATTTAAATGCAAGTTCTGTTAATGTATCAATATACTTTCCAAATTCATCAATAGCCATTGATAATCAACCAATGACACAAATTAAAGAAGAAATTTGGAATTATAGTTTTTCTTCAACCGATACTCTCGGTGAATATATTTATGACTATTGCGACCAAGATGGAAGGAATTGTAGGGAGAATAATTTTGAAATAACTCCCACAGGGTTCTCTCTTGAAACTTCTGAATCACTTCTTTATATCATAATTCTTATTGTAACATTTATCCTTTTCTTAGGTTTCCTTTATCCTGCCATAAAACTTCCTTATTCTAATAAAACAAATCCAGATGGAAGCATAATAAGAATTACTAGGGCAAAATATCTTAAACTACTTTCTGTTTGGTTTGCCTATGGATTTTTCATGTGGTTCTTACAAACTCTTAATGCAATATCAAAAAGTTTCATAACATTAACATATTTGTCAAACTTCATTACAAATATTTTTACATACTCTCAATGGTTCTCAATTGGAGTTACTTTCCTAATATTGATAATAATATTTATAGAAATATGGAAAGATATAATATTAAGCAAGACAATTAAAAAATATGGAAAAGCATTTTCAGATGGGAGACTTCAATAAATGATACCAAATAAAATCAAAAAGATTGGGGGAAAGCTATCAAGAATAGGGGAAAGATTTTATAAAGCAATAGAACGAATTATAGATGAAAAATTAAAGAATGGAACAGCAAAAGAGAGAGTGTCTATAGAAAAAATAACTAACTTAATTGTAAGATGTGATGTATGGCCAGAAATAGAAAAAAAAATAATTGAAGCTAATGAAAAGGAGGTAGAGAAATATGGTAAAAAGTAAGGCAGGAAAATTGAATTCATTAATGTTGCTGGTATTAATTTTCTTAGGATTTGCCGGAATAATTATTATGGGAATTTTTGTATATGGTGCAAATCTTGTAGACCAAACATTTTCAAGTCTTAATATTGAAGTAGGAAATGTAAACTTCACAGAAGCCTATGATGATACATTAGGAAAAGGTGTTAATGTTTTTTTAAATAGTGCAGATAATTATGGTCTTTTCCTTCTTTTAGGAATGATTGTATTAATGATAATTACATCCTATGCATTCTCAGAAAAACAAAAAGTATGGATAGTCGCTGAATTTGTTATATTAATTATAGCATTTATTTTTGCAGTTACGATTAAGGGAGCTTACACTACAGTTATAAATTCAAGCACAACTTTATTAAATATTTATTCAGTTGATTTGATTAAATCTTCAAAATTTATTCTTAATCTTCATATAATCATTCCAGTAGTTTGGTCCTTTATAGTAATTCTTGTTTATAGTATATTTAGAAAAGAAAGAAGAATAGGGATGGATATAGGATTTTAAATGAAAAAAATATTATTAATTTTATTTTGCATGGTTCTTTTAGTGGGAACTATTTCTGCATTTGACTTCGATAACATAGGAAGATATAATGAAAGTTCAAGAACATTCACAATCAAGAATTCTATTCTTGGTATCCCTTTTTTGCAGTTAGGAACTGTTGCGGAGATTAAATTAAATTCTCCTGATATTGTTTATGTTGTCAGAGGCAAAGACAGAAAATTTGCAGAACTTACAATAAATAATTATGGAAGTTATCTTAATGCTTTTAAGAAAATGGAATTTCATGATATGAAAAATAATATGAAAAAATTTGAAAGAGATTTCACTTATAGATATAAAAAGAGTCTGGGCTTTGAAACTGTTAATGATTATGAAACTGTTTGCGGGGATAAAACTTCTTCTAATGGAACAAAATATCAAGACTGTCATCAGAAATTAACAGGAACTCATCAAGAAGAAATATTTGAATGGCTTGAACTTGATGCTTCTAAAGAACTTCCAACAGGAAAAATAACAATAGGAATATTTATTGATGTTCATGCTGGAGATCATGTTGAATGGATACCCACGCTGTTTGGGGTAAAGATTGATGAGTGGGCAGAATGGACAGAGGGTTTGGATGTCGATATAATTTCTTATTATCAATTAAATAGAACTTCAGGAGCAGTTATTGATGAATTAAAAATAAATGATGGGATAAATATAGGGGCGGATAGAGGAGTCATAGGAAAAATAGAAAATGCTTTTGATTTTGAATCCACTGAATCTGATATTGTTTATGTTCTTGCTCCCACTAATATGGATAATATGGCTACTCTAACTGTGAATTATTGGACTAAAACAGAATCATTTGCGTATATGAATACAATAAGATATAATCAAGATGCGACTGGAATTAGTGTCTATGCATTTTTTGTTATAGAAACAGGGAAATATAGATGTCTTTTTAATACTGATGGTGGGTCTGTGTCTGTTGATGCAATTTCAGATAATACAAATGATTGGCAGATGGTTACTTGTCAATGGAATGGAACTTCGGCAAATGTTTATGTTAATGGAACATTAGAAAATTCTGTGGCTAGTGGAAGCGGGGACATTGTAGATATTGGAGGAGCAAACTGGACAATTGGAGGACAATGGGATAGTAGCGTTTCAGCTTTTTCATCATTTTATGATGGAATAATAGACGAAGTAGGGGTATGGGGGAGAATTTTATCAGCAGGTGAGATTACACAGCTTTATAACGGAGGAGCAGGAATTAGTTACCCACTGCCATCTCCAACAATATTTTTAAATTTACCTGTTGATACATATAATTCAACAAGCTCAACAATTATTTTTAACGGGACTGTTTATGATATACTTGGTAATGATATTGCGAATGTAAGTTTAATTTTAAATGGAATCTACAATGAAACAAATTCTTCTGGAATAAATAATACTGATTATATTTTCACAAAAATAATATCAGATGGAAATCATAATTGGACCTACGAAGCTTGTGATGTTTTAGGAAATTGTGAAACTGAAATAACAAGAACTTTTACAATCAATACAACGCCAAACATTCAATTTGAAAATCCAACTCCTGTTAATGAATATAATTCCTCTGTAAATTACTTTACAACGAATGTTTCTCTTACTGAAACCTATTTTAATAATTTAACTTTTTATTTATATAATTCATCTGGATTGTATGGTTCAACAACTTACACAGATTCAACAAGACATATTAATTGGACTGATTTACCCGATGATAAATATTCTTATAATGCTACTGTTAGAACTAATACAGCCCAAAGTAATTCAACAGAGACGAGAAATATAACTATTGATGCAACTGCTCCAGAAATTAATATAACTTATCCAACAGCAAAAGTAGATCATCATCTAGTAAACACAAATTTAACTTTAAACTGGACTGTTTTAGATTCTCATTTAGATTCCTGCTGGTATAATTATAATGAAACAAACATAAGCGTAACTTGTTCTGATAATCACACAAACATAAATATTACAGAATATTCAAATAGAAATATTACTTTTTATGCAAATGATACTCTTGAACATTTAAATAGTGATTATCAGGAATGGAATTATAGTGTATTTGAAAACTTTCAAACATTTAATAATGAAACCCTTGAAGGAAATATAAATACATTTACAGCAAATGTAACAATAGAAGAATCAAATCCAATCACAATAGCATATTTCATTTATAATGAAACATCTTATATTGGATCTTTCTCTCAATCTGGAGAGGATTTTATATTAACAATAGATTTCTCAGTTCTAAATGTAGATGTAGAAACAGATTTAACATTTTTTTGGTCCTTACAATTATTAGAAGGTCAGATAATTAATCTAACTTCATATAATCAAACAGTAAGCATCATAAGTTTAGATGATTGTTCAGTTAATACTGTTGTCTTATATAATTATACTATCGTAGATGAAGCAAATCAATCACAATTATTAAACACCACAGCAGAACTCCACATAAATCTTTTAGATATAAAAAGACAAATTTATATTTCTAATTTTTCCGTTAAATATTCAGACATAAATCCTTTTGCAGTTTGTATAAGTAAAAATCTTTCATCTTCAATTTATGTAATTGATTCCATTGTGAAATATGAAGCAATTGGTTATTTTATCGAATATTATAATATTGTAAATGCAACCATAACAAATTCAACAATTCCACAGAACATAAATCTTTATGATCTTTCTTTGGCAGATGGCACTGAATTTAAAATAACTTTTAAAGCAGAAGATTTTACATTTGTAGAAAATGCTCTTATTTATATTGATCGGCAATATATAGCTGAAAATAACACTTTCAAAACTGTGGAATTGCCAAAGACAGACTCTGCTGGACAATCAGTTGGACATTTTGTTAGAAATGATATAGTTTATAATATACGTGTAATTAAAAATGGAGTAGTTTTAGGAAATTTCAGGAATATTATCGCTTTCTGCGAGGATTATACAATAGGAAAATGTCAAATGATTTTAGAAGCAACCCCAGTAGATATCATTACTTTTGATTATGATGAACAATTAGGAATAATCTTTCAATCAGTTCCAACTTATAATGAAAATACAAGTGCTGTAAGTTTTGATTTCTCAACTGATGATGGAAGTATAAAAACTGTTTCAATGGAAGTTACAAGAGATGATATTTTTGGAAACCAAAGTATTTGTAATAACACATTAACTTCTTCTAGTGGAACTTTAACATGCAGTTTTGATCCAAACATTGATGATTCTGTTCTTAGAGTTAGTGTATTTGTAGACGAACAACAAGTAGTCCTTTCAAATGTAAAATTAGAAACTTCTTCTATTTATGGAAATCTTGGATATGTTCTCTGGTTTTTCTTAACATTCCTTTTTATCCTGCTCTTTGGACATTCAAAAACAGAAATTTTAATTGGTTTAGCTGTAGGTTTTATAGGAGCAATCTCCTTGGGAATTACAAGAGGAAATATAATTGGGATTGGATCTGCTGGAATATGGGTATTAGTAATAGTAATCTTAGGAATATACAAATTAAATAAGGAGAAACCACAATAAAAAATGGCTAGATTTCAAGATATATTTGGAAACTTGGCATTTATTGGTTTATTGGTCTTAGCATTATTCAGTGTTATAATTATCGTCCAGGGAACTAATGAAGCTGTGCAACCTTTAATTGATAATGAATTAGTTAGTGGGACTTACGGAGATTTAAATGAAACTATGGGTTCTCTTGAAGGAACAAGTTCAACTCAATATGGTCTTTTCTCTAAGGAAAAACCCAGTCCTGGATTTGGAGCTATTGTCATGTTTACAATAGTTTCAATAGGCAAAACTTTCGGAAATATAATATTTACTTTTTTTACACTTATAATTAAAGTTCCTTTAATAGTGCTTGGAATTGAACAAACTATTGTTGCAATGATATTATCTTTTTTAACTATCACTACTGTTATAGCATTATGGGTTGTCTATAAATTCGGAGGATAAGATATGGTATGTTCAGCATTCACAAATATAAATAGTATTGGGGATTTACTAGTCTGGCCTACTGGTTGCAATTATTATATTTACTTAATAGTCTTCGCTACAATTTTTATTACATTAACTCTTATCCTTTATAATAGACAAAAAGAAAGAGAGATAACAGGTGATCTAATCAGCAGTATGGGAGTCAGCTCAATAGCAGTTATTTTCTTGGCCCTAACTGGAACATTAATCAAGAACAGCGCTGGTATTCCCATGGTCCAACAGAATATATTCTTGTATATTTTTGCAGTAGGAATAATCTTTATTCTAATCTGGTTTTTCAAGAGGTAATATATCAACTTTGCTTAAAAAGTTGCTTAGAATCGTTCTATGGAGCAAATTTAAATGATTATAATGATGAAATAAACCCACACCCCTTCCTTCTAGCTAGTTCTTTGGTGATGAAGGGAAAGGGTATGGGAACATTAAAAGAGGCAGTAAATTTGACCTGATGATTTCAAACACCAGTTTATATTCACAGCCAATAATATATGTAAAACAATCTTTATAAAATTATTGGAAAAGAATTCATTTAAGATAACCTAATTTTTTGCATGTATTTCTGCATAATCCATACATTAATATGAATAATAAACTAGTCAAAAAGAAAGTAGCTCCAAGACTACCAAGAATTTCAGCAATAGATATTCCATATATTCCATTATAACTAAAAAGATCACTACTATAGACAGTCCAAATAGCCCATAAACAAAAGATTACCCAAAAGGGCAATTGCTTATAAGTCCATTCAAAATAACTAGGGAATTTTTCTTCAGTCATAATTTTATTACTACTTAGTCGTTTATAAATATATTGTTTCTCCTCTCTTCTCTCTTTTTATTTATATCGGAGATTTCCCCCCACAAATCAAGACGAACGCAAAGCGTTCGTCCAAACAGACGGCTTCGCCGTCTGGGGCAACCCCCTAAAACAAATCAGAATCTAAAGATTAGAAAAAGGCGAACAAAGTGAGCTTTGAACTTTCCCCTTTTCCTTTGACTCTGACGTAAAAAACTCCGACTTAAAAAAGAAGTATAACTATACTTGTTCTTGTTCTTTATGCAGTAGGCGGGAAACATCAAAAAAATTTAATAAGGGAAACAACGTAAAGCCTCATTTAATATAAACCGACTACTACTACTACTACTACTACTACTACTACTACTACTATCGTTATATTATATAGTATAACTATTACTCCATACCCTATACTTCATTTCTCTTTACTTTAGAAATTACACCATTGCATAAAGAACAAGTATAGTTATACTATGAATATGTTATATTCTAAAACTCTAAAACCGAAAAGTATTTAAGGGGGTTTTACTATTAAGTTATACTATGAAAATAAAACAACTTATACGAAGATTGTTTCCAAGACCAACTTACTTGGTTTTGGATAAGAGAGGTGTTTCACGAATCATCTCTCAAATTGATTTTTTTAAGGAGAGGGGATATTCCCCTCTTTTCTTTTTTAATAAACTTGCCAGAGGTTTTACAAATGGCTAAAGAAAAATTTAGAGACAAGTTGCGTTTGAGTAAAAAGAATCAAGAACAACTTATAATTATCAATGAGATAATAGATGAGTATGCAATGCAAGGTTATAAATTAACTTTAAGACAGCTTTTTTATCAACTTGTTTCAAGAGATATTATTCCAAATCAGACAAAAGAATATGCAAAATTAAGTGGATTACTAGTTAAAGGTAGAATGGCAGGAGCAGTTGATTGGGAATCAATAGAAGATAGAATTAGAGTTCCATATATTCCATCTGCTTGGGATTCTCCAGAGGCAATAATTGAATCTGCAATCTATTCTTACAGAAGAAACAGACAAGAAGGGCAAGAAGTTTACATAGAGTTATGGGTTGAGAAAGATGCCTTGAGTGGAGTTTTGAAAGAGATAACAAAGAAGTATCATATAAATTTAATGGTGAATAGAGGTTATAGTTCCTGCACAGCCATGCATGATTCTTTTAAGAGATTGAAAGAAGCTGAAGATGAAGATAAACAAACTTATATTTTATATCTTGGCGACCATGATCCTTCAGGGCTTGACATGATTAGAGACGTTTATGATAGGTTAGAAGAATTTGGAGTTTATCCAGAAGTTAGACAAATTGGATTAACTATGGAGCAGATTAAAAAATATAATCCTCCACCAAATCCAGCAAAGATTACAGATCCAAGAGCAACAAAGTATATAGAAAAATATGGAGAGACTTCTTGGGAAGTTGATGCTCTAAATCCAGAAACATTGCATAGTTTAGTCAAAGAGAATGTTGAGGAATTAATAAATATAAATTTATTTAATAAATCTTTGAAACAGGAAGAGAAAGACAAAACAAAGTTAAAGAAATTAGCACAAGGAGGAAAGTAATTAGAAAATGACATACTCCCATAACCTAAAGGTTAGGATATCTTAAAGAAAATGGAAACAATACAAATACCAAAAGATGTAAAACAAACAACCGAGAAATATAAGATTGAAAAAGGTGGAATTTGTGGACAATCTTGTTTAGCAGTTATTGAAAATATAAGTGTTCAGAATATTCTTGATAATTGGGTAGAGATGGGAATAGAATTTAAAGGTTGGTCTGGATGGAAACAACTAAGAGAATATTTAGAGAAGAGAGGTTATCAAGTTAAGTTGAAAAAGAAAGATGTAATATTCAAGAAAAATAATTTTTACATTTTAAGAGTTCAATGGATTGGAGAAAAAGAAAATAAAGAAAAACCTTTTTATGGTTGGGGGCATTGGTCAGAAGCATCTGCTCATACTCATTTTATAGTTGTTTTTAATAAAAAGTTTTTTTGTAATGAAGATGGTTTATTTGATATTAAAGATTTAGATAAATATCTTAATACAGAAGGAGTTATAACTTCTGCTATGGAAATAAATACGGAGGTTCGCAATAAATAAAATGCCAGAAGAAATTAAAGAAAAAATCTATCAGTTTTTAAACGAGAATGCAGGAAAGCGTTTTAATATGCAGGAGCTAACAGATAAATCAAAAATCGCTTCTCGTGCTACAATTCTTAAATGGGTAGCAGTTTTAATTGCAGAGAAAGATAGAGATCCTCCTATTAATATTGAAGATTATGGAAATGTTAAATTAATATGGGTGGAGGAAAAACCAAAATGATTAAATGTAAAAAATGTGGCAGACAAACTGAAAGAGGAGAACCAACAGGGAATTTCTTAACAATGGTTTACAAAAATCCAAAGGACAAATCAGAAGGAAAGAGAATATTCAAATCAGAGATAGTTTGTATGAAATGTTCTGGAGAGTGTTTATTAAAATGACATGTGATCTATGTAACTTAAAAAAGAAAACTCAATGGTATTATCAAGATGAATATTTTATAGTATGTGATTGTAAAAAATGTAGAGTTCCAATGATTGTTTTAAAGCGCCACGATACAGAATTAACTGTCTATGAATCTGAAAGACTAATAAAATTATTAATGAAATTTGCAGAAAGGAAAAGAATAAGTTTTGTAAGGAGATCAATACATGATCACTGGCACATGCATATTAGAACTGCTAGGAGGAAAGAATGAGCCAAGCTGATACCCTCAAACTTTTAAAGAAAAAGAAAAGGTGGATGACTGCTAATGAGATTTCTCAAATCTTGGAAATTAGTCAGGCCAATGCTTCACTAAAAAGATTATTTAAACAAAGAGATATTTTAAGAAGAGAAATTAAAAATAAACAGAATCATTCTTGTTATCAATATAAATCTAAAACTCAAAAATGAAAAAAGAAAAGAAAATAAAAACATTAGAGAAAATTGAATTACCAAAGAGAAAATTAACTAAAAAAGAGATTAATACGATGTATAATAATGGCAAATCTATTTTTGAAGAAAAAGAAAATAAATCACTGAGAGAACAATTAGCAGATTTAGAACATGAGCAATGGGCTCACTGGACAAAATATTTTCTTGAAAATCTTAATGAAGATAATAGATTAAGGTGGGGAAAACAAGCAATTACCCCCTATTATCAACTTTCAGAAAAAGAAAAAGATTCTGATAGAGAATGGGCAGACAAAGTTTTAAAAATCTTCAAAGAAAAAATCCAAAATGTTCAGAGGAAAATTGAAATTGCAATTGATAAATGGTTTACAAGTGAGTGTAGCAATATGTGTGATCCCACTGGGCATTTAAAAAACTCTGATCTGGAAGACATTAATAATTTAAAACAAAAATTCAAAAAAGTATTCCTCTTAGAATTTGGGAGGAAGTTGTTATGAAATGTAATAGATGCAAAAAAAAGATATTTTTTTGGGAATGGTTTAGGAATAGTTATTGTCTTAAAGGAATATTTTCTGTCAAAGGCTATTGTGATAAATGTGAAAAAATAGTTACGAAGGAATGGGTTAATGAGCAATATAAATTAATTATGGAAGGGAAAAGATTACCTCCTAAAATATGTTAACATGACAAAAAATAAACATCTTAACAAAATTGTGGAAAAGCTTCTTAGAGAAAATAAAAGATGTAGGATTGATACTAAATGGTTAACTTATTTGGTGATGAGGCATTATACTAATATATTTATTCCTTTTAATGATTTTAAAAAGATTCCAAGTTTTGAGTCTGTGGCAAGATGCAAAAGAGATATTATGAATAAAGAAGGAAAATTTAATGAAGATTTTATTCCTGAAGTGGGTGTAAGTTATGAAAAACCAATAGGAGTAAATAATTAAAATGAGTGGAGGAATACCGACTAAAAAAGCAAAGAAGAGAATGTTAAAAGAAGACATAAATAGCGGAGAACAAAAAACTCTCTTTAAAGAATCTAAAGACGAGATAAAACTTAAAAATGATCAATCAAAATAAATTAATTAATTGGATTATAGCTATACTTTTTATAATAATGGTTATTGTTGTTATGATCTCAAATAAAAGATAAAATAGATAAATTAATAAAGGAAAATAACTAAAGAAGAAAATGATTGAAGAAGGTGATATATTTGAAGATGCTTTACAGGATCTTAAAGCAGACACAGATGAATTTATCAATCGTAGAATAAATCATTTAAATTTCTCCAGGACTATCTTCTGGATTTGTGTAAAATGCAGGAACATTGGTTTTGTATATGCTTCTGAGTTAGCAGAATTTCTTAAAGTAAGTCAAGGGAGAGCCAATCAAATTTTAAATGATTTTGCAAGAGCAGACTTATTAAAAAAAGTATTTCAAACAAGTAATTTAGTTGAATATTGGGCAACTAGAAAAGATGGGAAGCTCCTTATTCTTGATTATTTTGAGAAAGCAAAAAAAGTTTTAGGAATTAAAGCTAAATTAATACTCAAACCAGAAGGAAGATGAAAATAAACAATAAGAAAAATTCTTAGTATGGCATTTAAGAAATGGTAAATTTTACAATAGAAGATGTGCAAAAAAGACCACCATTACAGATACAAGATAAACAAAATTACCATATAGGATATTATCAACTTAATAAAAAAATAATTAAAGAAAAAAATATTGCATACCAGAAACAACGAAAAAAGACAGACCCAAATTTTGCCTTAATCTGTAAATTAAGAAATCCATTAGCAAGGGCTTTTAAATACTTTTCAAAAACAGGAAAAATAAAATCTGCTTGTGAATATGGAATTAATCATAAAGCAATCATAGAACATCTAAAACCATTCCCTAAAGATATAGAAAACTATCACATAGATCATATTATTCCATTAAGTTTTTTTGATTTTAATAATCCTCAAGAAATTAAATGGGCTTTTGAACCAGAGAATCATCAGTGGCTCACAATCAAACAAAATTTAGAGAAGGGAAATAGATTAATTATGCTTAATTATACTAAATCTTGATTTAAATTTCATCATTTTTCACTTTATCGTCGTCGTTTACAAGGTAGTTCTTGTTTACAAGCATTTATATATCAATAATAGCTAATTTATTTATGATTAATATAGAGAGTAAAAAGGGGGTGAGATAGTAATGGGAGCATCACAAAAAAGTATTAAAGAATTCGCCTTGATTGGATTTGTTTTACTTGCAGTTTTGTTTGGAATGCAGATTATGACATTCATCTTTGGAAACCTCGGCCCAGAAAACTCTGGATTATCAGTTGATTCTGAAGCCTACAACACAAGTCTTGAAATCCAGAATGAATCCTTACATGCTATAGCTGATTATGCTGGACAATCTGGAACTCAATTTACCACTCTTGGAATTGCTATAACATTAATATTGCTAGTCGCAGTATTCTTGTTCTTCTGGAAATCTTTCATGGGTAAGGGAGAAGGAAAAGGCGGACCAGGAAGCTTTAACTAAGGCTAAGGAATTTTAATTTATTTTTTTTATTTTTTTTGCCTCGATGTTTGCGGGGTTCATATTCAGTTAGTTAAATTTAGAAAAAAAAACAATGGGAAAAACACAAAAAAGCGTTAAAGAATTTGCCTTAATTGGATTCGTATTACTTGCAGTGCTTTTCGGTATGCAGATAATGACGTTCATTTTTGGAAATCTTAGTGCAACTGATTATCTTGATGATGTTACTCGGACTACTACTAATGAATCAGGGGCTTATATCAATACAACAGGATATACATTAACTAAAGCTTCTCTATCTGATTTTTCAGGTGGGGCAGTTATAACCATTGTTCATAATGCAAGTGATGGAGTTGTAATTACTTCTGGAAACTATACAATTAATTCAGCGACAGGTGTTGTTACAAATGCCACTGCAACAACGTGGGAAGATGTTAATATTACTTATAACACAAACCATAAAACAGAAGCAGAAATGGTTTCTGATGAAACAAGTAATGAATCCTTACACGCAATAGCTGATTATGCTGGACAATCTGGAACTCAATTTACTACTCTTGGAATTGCTATAACATTAATATTGTTAGTCGCAGTATTCTTGTTCTTCTGGAAATCTTTTATGGGTAAGGGAGAAGGAAAAGGCGGACCAGGAACATTTGGTTAATTAAAATGGCTTCTAAACTTAAATCAATATCTCAACTAGAAAAAGAAATAAAAGATATTGAAAAAAAGAAAAAAGAGGAAGTAGAAGAGGCAAAAAGAAAAGAACTTGAAGAGAGATTAAAAAGATTAAAAGCTAAACCTAAAATTAGCCCACGTGAAAAAATAAGACGTGGTCTTGGAAAAAGGGCTAGTGCTTTAGACAGAGCAAGTAAAGCATTCTGGGGTTAAACCAAAAAATTCTAAAAGTTAAATTTATAAAGCATAAATCCTTTTATTTATTCTATGGCAGGAATAAATCTAGAAGATTTTGGAATTAATTTTAATATTGGGGATATTGCAGATAAACTTCTTACAATAGGAATGATTATATTGATTATTATAATCGTTGCAGGACTAGTTTTCTTCTTAATGAATATGAAAAAGAAGAAAAAAACTCCAACAATAAAAATAGGGTGGTGGGAAGATGTCCATGGAGATCTTATCCCAACATCAATGGACAATGCCCAGGAAATTATAATACCTGGAACAAGATTAAGAACGTTCTATATAAAATCAAAAGATATGTGGTTACCTAGATTTACAAAAGGAGTTACAAAAGATCTTTTCTATGTTGCCATAACACCAAAAAGAGAACTCGTCAATTTCACATTAACAAGCATTGGGGCAGATATGGAAAAAGCTGGTTTAAAATATGATCATACAGATATGATCTGGGCCTCTGAAAATCTAAGGGAATTTATTAAAAGAAATTACAGAGATAAATCAACCCCTTGGTGGAAAGCTTATCAAGGAGTTATCACAACCGCTATTTATATAATTATATTAACTTTCTCTTTTGTAATAATCATTTTCTTTATGAGGCAGATAATTGGGGATATGGGTGGAGTCTTAGGTGGAATTGAAAGACTTTTAGACAAAATGGAATCATGTAATCCTAGAGGAAGTGGGATAGTCCCTGCTGGTCAATTTATACCTTTAATATTTGCTAAATTTAAAAGAAGAAGAAAATGAAAAAAAAGAAGAAGAAATAAAGTTTGCAAAATTAAGTGATGTAAGTAAAATAAGATATAATCTTGGGAATATAATATTTTTTCAAAATAAAACTCTATTAAGTATAAAAATATTTAGCTTAATAATTTTAGCACAGTTATTCATTCTACCTTTCGATATAAGGTATAGTGGATTTAATAGAATTTTAATGATGAGTTATATAGGATCATTAATTATAATTGTAGCATTTATTTTATTTATTGTTGAATTTATTAAATTAGGCAAACTTAATAAATCACTAGACGAATTTTTAAATAAAAAATCAAAAAAATGACTCCATTAGGAATAATCATAATAGTATTGTGCATTCTTGTAGGTCTGATAATAGGAAAGGTTATTTCTCAATTCTTCCCAAATCTTTTCAGCAGAGATAAAAAAATGAGAGAAGTTATGAAAGACCCATACCTTCTTTTAGAAAAACTTAAAGCCCATGGAGACATTTATGATATGGGAAAAAAACTAGAACTTAAAGTTGGGAAGGATAGTGAAACAGGTCAGGATGTCGTTATGGTAGAAGAAAAAGAAGTTAAGAGAGCAAGGGAAATTCAAAAAAAGATTATTGAAAAGCCCAAAAAGAAAGAACTTAAAACTAAAAAGAAAGTAAAGAAAGTAAGGAAAAAGGGGACAAGAAAAAATAAAAAGCAATAATATTTAAAAACTAAAAAGATTATTTCTTTTTGCCTTAGAAGGTTACTTCTACAGGCTACACGCATTTTCATAATAAAATACAATGATGATAATTAGTAGCTATGAATAACCTTGGGTAAGTTAGGAGAGAAAATTAAAATCATGGTGGAACTTAATGAAGATGCTACATTAGTCGCTAGGTTCTATGCGAATTCGAATTATGCTAACTTGAATTGCAACAGGAATTCTGACAATTCGAATTCTAACCTCGGAATAACCTGTAATCTCTAAGGCATTATAATGAAGACACACAATAAACTATATGAAAAACTTTACTCAGAAAATAATTTAATCTCTGCATTCAAAAAAGCAAGAAAAGGAAAACGCAAAAAAGATTATGTTATTAGTTTTGAATCTAATTTAGATAGAAATATTAGATTGTTGCAAAGCCAACTCAAACTAAAAACATACAGACCCCACAAACTAAAGAAATTTATCATTAGAGATCCAAAGACAAGAACAATTCATGCCTCAATATTTAGAGACAGAATAGTTCATCATGCAATCATAAATCTTCTCAAACCAATATATGAAAAGATATTTATTTATGATTCTTTTGCAAGTAGAAAATTTAAAGGAACTCACATTGCAGTAAAAAGATTTGAATGTTTTGTTAGAAAAGTATCTTCAAATGGAAGAAAAGTCAAGAAACCATTTAACAATAATTCGATAAGAGGTTTTGTTTTGAAAGCAGATGTTAAGCATCATTTTAATACAATTGATCATAAAATTCTGATAGATATTTTAAGAAAGAAAATAAAAGATGAAGATTTTATAGAATTAATTAAAATTGTATTAGACAATTTTGAGACCCCTATAAAAGGAAAAGGACTGCCTCTTGGAAATTATACTTCACAATTTTTCTCTAATGTTTATTTGAATAATTTAGATTATTTTATAAAGCACAGACTTAAAGCAAAATATTATATTAGATATGTAGATGACTTTGTTATTTTACATAAAGAAAAAAAAGTCTTATTAGAATTCAAAAGCAAGATAGAAAAATACCTAAAAAATCTTAGATTAGAATTACATCCAGAAAAATCAGAAATTTACCCATTAAGAAATGGAATTACATTTTTAGGTTATAGAATATTTTACTATTATAAATTATTAAGGAAGAGAAATATAAATTATTTTCTTAGGCGACTTAATGAAAAAATTAATCTTTATCGTTGCGGATTAATAGAAAAAAAAGATTTAGAGAGTTTTTTGCAGGGTTGGTTTGGCTATTCTAAATTTGCCAATACTTATAATTTCAGGAAGAACATTGAAAAAATTATGAATAGAAACATTTAAATAGTAATTATAATTATAATTAGTATGGTAAAAGATATTAGAAAGGAAATAAAATCTCTTGAAAAGAAAAAAGAGGAAATAGACAAGGAAATTAGTTCTCTCAATAAGTTAAACAATGAGTCTGCAAAATCAGAATGGATTGGAATTCCAGGAACAGACTATGAAGTTACAAAAAATGTTCTACATAAAGGAAAATCTTATGATGAAATCATACAGTTAAAAAAGCCAGATGAAGAGTTATTGACTTTAAAGATGATAGGAATAATCTGTGAAAATCCAAATCTATTGAAAGAATTAAAGATGGATTCTTCAAGCACAAGTGACGACTTTTTCTTCAAGCAACCATTCCCACAGAATAAAGAAAAGGGTTATGTCGCTAGGTTCTTTGCGGGTTCGTATTATGCTGACTTGAGTTGCTACTGGTATTCTGACGATTCGGGTTCTTACCTCGGGGTACGTTTTGTTCGCAAAAAAATTTCCAAAAGGAAGAAATAAGATGGCATTGACACAAATTGATTTTGATGAAACAGAAGAGAAGAAAATAGAAACTTTCTCTAAAAAGTGGAAGATGAACAAGCCTAAAACTATCAGGAGAATGATTACAGAATTTAAAGATGAAGGAAAAAATGGCAGATAAAATTAAACAAGCTCAGGAACTTTTAAAAAAGAAAGGTTACAAAGTAATAGCCCCAAATGAAATATCAAATGAAGGATGGTTAGATATTCCAGAATTAAAAATTTCTGTAGAGATTGAAGTCCATGATAAAAACAAATCCTGGGATGAATTAAATTTGTCTGAAAGAGAAAAAGAATTATTGACAGCAGAGCAATGTATTTGGTTAGCTAATTCTAAATATGCTAAGACTCTTAAGATGGATGGAAGTTCAAGTAAAGATGATTTCTTCATTCAGCAACCTTTTAATCTAAGCAGAAAGAATGGCTATGTCGCTGGGTTCTGTGCGGGTTCGGATTATGCTGACTTGGATTGCTACGGGGGTTCTGGCGATTCGGATTCTGACCTCGGGGTAAGGTTTGTTCGCAAAAAAATTTCCAAGGAAAAGGAGATAAAAAAAGATGGCAAAAAGTAATCCATGGCTTGATCATGTTAAAAAAGAAAAAGATAAACCTGAAAATAAAGGTAAAAGTTTAAAAGAAATACTTATATTAGCTAGTGAGAGCTACAAGAAAAAATGAATGAGAAAATATCTTCAATAATCGGCTTGATAAATATAAGAAAGAGCATAGATGCTAAAAAAGAATTGAGGGAGCTTAATAAAGACTTAGAAGAATTAGATAATCTCAAAGAGTTCTTCAAAGAGATAAAAAAATTATGTAGAGATTCTGGCAAGACTAATATGGTTGCAATAGACAAATTAGAAAGTTTGATTGTAGAGTATGGAGAAAAAAATGATTGATAGAACAAAAGAATATATTGAATTTACTAAGATTTGTGGAGATTGTGGAAGAAGATTTAAGATGAAGATTGAAATGCCTGAATGGGATTTAAACACAAAGAAAGGGCAAAAACAAATGAAGGAATTTGTGGAGTTCTTCTTTCCAAAATATAATGTAGCTTGTAATCAATGCAATAAAAAGAAACAAGGATGATGGAAATAATAAAATTAAGTAGTGGAGAAAAAGCAGACGAATTAAGAGATAAAATAATTAATTTACTTAATGAATATTCAAATATGTTAACAGGTTATGAACTTGTTGGAATCATAGATACAATTAGGGAAGATTGCCATTCTTCAATTCAAGCAATGGATGAAGAAGGAAATTAAAAAAAATGCCAAAAAAACAATCTGTTTATTTAACACATGATGGGATCTTAACAATTGACGGAAAAGAATACATAGGATCTATCGCTAAAACAAAGAAAATAGATGGAATAGAACATATAGATAAACAATTATTTACTGAATTTAATAGAGAAGAATATGAAAAGAAGATTAATTTTATTGCTAAAAGAATAAAAGATTCCTTAGAGAAAGATGAAGTTATAAAAGAGCTTGTTAAAAAAAGAGCATTAAATGAAATAGATAGATTATATAAAATTATGAAAGAAGATAAGAAACAGAAGAAAAAAATAACAAAACAAAAAGGATGTCTTGGATTAAAGATAGGAACTGGAAAACACAAAACTGGAGGAGCTTATTTAGAGTTAATAGATTAAAAAATGACTGAAGGCAAATTCACAGAATTTAGAAAAAGAAGGCAGATTTCAAATGGAATGCTCATACTTTTCCTTATAATTGCCTGGGCTTATGGATTCCTCTGGAGAGGACTTTATAGGTAAAAATACACGTAAAAATAGCCTCATAGCTCAATTCTAAGCAACTTTTTAAGCAAAGTTAATGTATTACTTAGCTAATTTTTCCTTCAATTTTTCCCTATCAATATGCACATAAATTTGTGTGCTGGTTAATGAAGAATGTCTAAGGATGATCTTGGCTTCCATAATATTCATCCCTTTCACATTTATTAAATAGGATGCGTAAGAATGTCTTAATCTGTGTGGATGAACAGATGTATCTGGGATTATCTTTCCTTCCCCATCAAATTTTATTAATTTTGCCTTGATTCCAGCTTCTCTTAATTTCTTCTGCCATATAGTTGCCCCAGATTTAATACTTCTATGATTCACATAGTTTTTTATAAAGATTGTTGAATTAATATCTAAATTCTTCTGAGATCTTATATATCTAGCAATTCTAACCATAAGTCTACTTGGAAAAAAAGCAAAGCCCTCTTTATCCCCTTTTCCCAAAACTTTGCACTCCCCCATCTTAGACATATCTTTTTTCCATTCTTCCCAATTGAAAGAAATAACTTTGATCTTCAACATTTCCCCAACTCTCAAAGCACCATAATAACTGCATAAGAGCTGTAGCTTTAATTTTTCTGTTTCTAAATATTTTTCTAAAAGATTGATCTCTTCAAGTTTTAAAGGAATTATCTCTCTCTTCTTTGCTCTACCTGTAATTTTTGGGAGTTCTACTTCTGAGGCCTCTAATCTTTGATCTATTGTAAATCCCAGTTCCTTATAATTAACCAAGATAAACTTTCTAAGATTAATAAGGAAACTCCTGGCCACGATATTTCTATGAGATTTATTTGCCAAAAACCTTGAAACTGTTTCTTGATCAAAAACATTATCTAAGAACTTATTAAAATAATAAAGATATTCTTCTATAGTTCTTTCTTTCAGATTCTTATTTCTAAGCCAGGACTCAAAGCTATCTATAGAGATCTTCATGTCTTTTAAGCTCCTCCTTTCTTTTGCTCTTTCTTAATTTTTTTATCAAGATTAAGAGAATTAAAACCCCTACTGCAAAATAGATCCAATGTTTTATTGCAAGTTTCACAACAAGAACAATGACTTTAAAGGATATAAGAAAGAAAAAAAAGAGTGCAACTCCTAAGATACCAGCTAATAGATACCAACTAGAATAGCTCTTTTCCTTTTTTTCTTTATAATCATCAATGTGTGGGATAGGAGACATTTTAAATAAAACTCCTCTGATGTTCTAAAAGTTTAATAGGATCTCTTGGGATTACTCTTATTATTTCAAATTTCGGAGGAAGTATTCTTATAACTGATTCTTGTTCCTGCACATCCTCTACTTCCTCTATTTCTTCCTCGTCTAAAATTTCTTTAAATTGTTCAGCTATTCTTTTTTCAACTAATACTCCCATATCCTCATCTAAAATAACCCTTTCAAATTCATTAGTAGTAAGTAATTTATTAGGTAATTTATTAGGTAAAAACTTTTTATTAGGTAAAATAGTAAGTAATTTTTGTTCAGGAGGACTCTCTATTAGGGCTTTATCAACTCGGATCTTATACAGACACCTAGGACAAGTTATATGACCTTCTCCTTCGGTGTTTTTCCCTTTATAATTCCACAAATGATTGCATTTATAACATAACATTCGCATAAAATAATTAGACAATCCCTATTTATAAATCTATAGATTGGTAGTAGTAGGTAATTTCCCTTTGAAAAACTGGTAGTAGTAAGTAAAGAAGCAAAGGAAACCCTCAGTAAATAGCTGTTTAGATCACAGAAAAAACCAAGGCCCATAATTAAATTTCTGGCCACAAAATTTTTAAGAGTGAATACCTAATAATAATTAGAACAAAATTACCCTAAAGATTAGGTAAAAGATCATCTATCTGCCCCTTATTGTTATTAAGGAGAACCTTCCGTTGCTTTTTTATTAAGAAATCCCCAACTGTTTTACCAACACCATTATCTCTAAGCATGATATTCAACATTGTAGTAACAGAACTATATTTCTTTCCTTCAATAAAACAAGCTCCTTGTAAAGCTTCTTGTGTAACTTTTCCTTCAATTAGTGCATTATATATCTTTTGATTGAAATCTAATTGTTCCTCAATTCCTACAATATTTAAAGACAAGCTTCTTTTCCTTTTCTTTATTTCTAAGTATCTTTTTTCTTGTTTAGGAGTCATAGGCCCAAAATAAAGATAACCTACAAATGTTGTAAATCTATGATACCTAAACTTTAAATTTGGATTTTCTTTTATTCTCTTATTTTCTTGTTGTTCAATTTTAATATTAATTTTTGTATCCCATGGATCTGTAGAATGAATTGATGTTTCTAAAGGCATAAGAAGAACTGCAATACCCCTTTCAGGAACATGGATATGAAGGAAAATAAGCTCTCTCAAATCCCTATCTAAACTATAAAAGAAAGGAATAGCAGAACCACAAATATTAAAATTATCTCTATAGTTTGTAATTATCTTAATCATATCTTTCTGACCTTTGTTTTGGAAATCTCTTTTATATCCAGAGTTTATTGCTTCATCATCCCAACAAAAACCAAATTGCTGATTTGCTAAAAGACTTATGATTTTCTCTCTGGAATACTCTTGATGTTTTTCTGGATTAAATCCATCTTTCTTAAAAGAATTAAATATCTTAAAAAGTATCGTGCTTTTCCCATCCCCTCTTTTTCCAGAAACACCAATATAAACATCATATTTATTTAATTGTCTTTCTCTTAAACAAGTCGTTAATTCTTTGAGAGTCCAAATAATATTTGATTTTGAAACCATTTTTATCCTCTATGAGTCATTCTTTCCTTCATTGATTTCTTATAGGCATGAGGATCAAATTCTGGTTTATCTGTAAAGATTAAATGATTTTGATTTAATGGAAAATAAATAGAAGACTCTATTTGAATAACTATTTCAAGAACCTTATCAAATTTATCAGAAATTATTTTTAATTCCATACTTTTACTTATCTGATTATTTTTCACATTAACTAAAGAAGGAAGAACATCTTTTATTTTTTTAAGTTTATCTTCATAATTTTTAAGGTCATCTTTAGTTCCTTGTTTTTTCATAGCAAATTTTGAGTTTTTACACAGCTTTAATAACTCCTCAATATATCTTCGTAATCCTTTGTATCTCCCAACATCATTTGGAATTTGATAATATATAAGTTCTTCCATTATTGATTCATAACCAAACATAGCAAGGTCTTTATAAAATTCACATTTATCCATGGGATTCATTATTTTAATTCTAGCAAAGTCTGACGCAACATTCCAATTTCCAGTTTCGGAAATCATCTTTTCACCTGTAGAAGGATCTTTCGGTGGCATAATATATATTTATTTTCAGAACTTATAAATTTTTCCTATTTACAAAGATTTATAAATATCTAATTCTAAAAAAGATTATAAAAAAAAGGTGAGCTATGACAACCATAACACAACAACTAGCCCAAGTTGACAGCAAAATCCGAATAGAAAGTGCGAGATTGCAAGATTTAGATAATAGAATAAAGAAATTAGCAATAGGTGGTTATAGTAGAGAAGAAAGTGCAGAGAAAAATAGAATCCAAGATAGGATGGCTATTGTTCGAAGAGAAATAAGTGCATTAGGAGTAGCAAAAGGTAAAATCAGAGGAGGTTGGACTTTTGCACAAGCATATACAGAAGCACAAATGAAAGCATTATCAGTTGCTGAAAGGAGAGATGCAAAGAGAGTTGCAGAAACATTAGCAAAAAGAGAAGCTTTAAAATTGGTTGGAAATGCACTACAACAATATGGACACTTTTCAAAAATAGGATACTCTCCAGCAGATGCTATGAGATTAACATGGTGGGCGCAAAAATATCAGATACCGCCAACAAAAGAAGTAATGAGACGTATTCTAAGAGGAGAAAAAGTTGGTCGCGTGAGGCCTACTATTGTTGCTAAACCAAAAATTGACAGAGCTAAGATTGCAAGGGAGGCTCTTAGAGAACAAATCAGAAAAGCTCAAGTTATAGAAAAAAAAGCACCAATAAATATATTTTCTAAAAAAAGTTGGGTGGATTTTGGAAGATCATTAGTAAAATCAAAACTTCAAAGAGACAGAAGTCTGGGGAAAAAAATATTAACTGAACCACTTTTATTCGTATCAAGATTTGTTGGATCAACACTTGATATATATCAAATGCCTGCTGGGTTGTTAGCCCTTATCAAAAAACCTGAAAATATAAAAAAGATCCCAAAAAATCTTATAGAGGATTTTAAAGGCACAGTTAAATTATTAAAGACAAGTCCTACTGAAGGACTAGGAAAAATAGGAGCAGATATTTTTACTTATAAAATTGTTGGAGGAGTTATCAAAACGACAGGATTAGTAGCTAAACCTCTTGCCACAAAACTTTCTCCTAAATTTGCAGGAGTAAAAGGAAAAGTTATAACTATTCCTGCTAAACAAGTAGGGAAAACATTAAAAATTAAAATAAGCCCTAAAATAGGAGTAGCAAAAATACCTAAACCATTTGTAGGAAAAAGACCAATTGTTGTATCTGCACAAGCTGATAGACTTATTAACTTTATAAAAACTAGGAAAATTATCAGAAAGCCAATTCCTGGTGAAGCAAAGTTAACAAAAGCAACAAAAAGATTATTAAAAAAATTTGACAAAGCAAAAATTACTCCAAAAGAATTAATTCAGTTAGATAAGAGAGTAAGAATAGAAGCAAAGAAAGGATTATTAGAAAGATCCTTTTTTGCTGATCCAGAAGCAGTAGTAAGAAAAAGATTTCTAAGATTAGGCACAGAAAAAGAAGCAAGTTTGTATGATGTTCTTGCTGGAGATGTAACATTTAAAACTTCAAGACCTCAAATATTAATTTTTGAAGATGTTGTAGTTCAAGCTTTTCCTAAAACGAAAATATTTGATTCAATAAAAAATAAATTGAAAGTTGGAAAAACTTTAACTCAAAAAGAGAGTGAAGCTTTAGTTAAATTCCAATTAAAAAAAACTGGAAAATTCAAGCCATTAGGTTTTCAAACAAGAGAAAAAGAAATAACTTTAGCACCAGGAGAAATAATAAGAAAAGAAAAAACAGTTGCAGTAACATTAATAGATGGAAAAAGAGTCCCAATAGTTAGAGCAAAAGTTGTAAAAGCAAAACCATCAACAAAGAAATTATTAAAGAAAGCAGATAAAGGAAAAATTACTGCAAAAGAATTAAAAACATTGAGAAAAAATCTAAAAAAAGAAACTAGGTTTACATCATCTATATCTGATTCATATATATCAAAACCAAAATATCCTCTTGGAAGAAAAGCTATTTCTGTTGCAATAAAACCTAGAACAAAAAGGCTTATTCCAAAAAGGATTCCTAAAAGACCTCCAAAGAGACCTCCTAAAAGACCACCCAAGAGACCTCCAAAGAGACCTCCAAAGAGACCTCCAAAGAGACCTCCAAAAATAGTGAGAGTTCCTAAAGTAGTTGTTAGAAGAAGACCCCCAATTAAGATAAAAAAACCTCCTATACCTGCTAAACCACCAGTTATAAAAGTTCCAAAAAAAAGAAAAAGAAAAAAAAGAAAACTAGTGAGACCTCAAAGTTTTGAGGTGTGGGCTAGACCATTAAAGAAAAAAGGGCAAAAGAAACCAAAATTAATAAAAATAAGTAAAGTCCCACTTTCAAAAAATAGAGCAAAAGATTTAAGAAATTATATCACAGACACATCACTTGGAAGAACAGCGAGAATAAGACCAAGTAAAGGAAAACCAACTCAACCAAAACTAAAAGTTCCTATAACATACTCAAAAAGAACTTCTAAAAAATTCCGAAGATATAAAGTTGTTAAAGGAAAAAGAATTCCTCTTCAAAAAGGAAGAGTTATAGAAAGGGGAAAATTTTTACTTGACACAGTCCAAGAAAAGAAACAAATTACTTTAAAAAGAAGAATTGCACAACTTAGTAAACCACCTAAGAAAAGG
>JAUXAD010000022.1 GCA_030620045.1 archaeon | reverse complement strand
ATCTCATATACTTTCTGTGGTGCTCTTTCCATCCTGGCATACATCTATATTTTCTCATATACAACATATTGTTATACATTTCTAACACAGATTTTATAATATTATTTTTATGTCTCCAATCTCTAACATCTCTTGCATGTTTTTTTCTTTTGAACCAATTAAGTATAGATGATAACATTTTTTCATTTTTATTTTTTAGGTTTTAATGTTCACTTTTTAATAATAATACATCTCCCTCTTGATAAAATTCAAAATCTTTTAAAGAAAGATCTGTGTAATTCCCTTTTTGCTCATAAACTAAATCACTTTCATAAGGGGTGTCACACCAACCACTTACTTTAAATTTTTTATCCTTGTCTACTTCTATTTTCCAAACAATAAAACTATTTTCTTTTACTTTTTCTAAATGTTGAACACTCTCAATAATATCAATTAACCAATAACAATTTAATTCATTTCTTAAAAAGTTAATTCCATCAGTTAATTTCAGTTTCCTAAATGTAGATGAGAAATATTGAGTAGTTCCTGTAAATTGCTCTAACTCTATTAAAATTTCTTGTTCTGACTTTATTTTAATTTTTTGTCCCATTTTCTTCTTCTCCTTCTATTTCTTTTAACATTTTCTCGTAGTTAAATATTAATTCTTCATATGGGATATACTTTACATTAACAGGTGCAAAGTTTTTACTATTTCTTTCTCTTTCATCACATTTGTTACAATCAATATTAGATAGAGGCATAAGAGTTGTTATTAAAAGAAACCCTGTCACTATTGCTAATATAATTGTTATCCTTTTCATTTTGATTTCTCCAACTGATATAAATGTTTACACTGAAGTTCTTTACTACCTAAACAACAAATTTTCTTATTCATTTTATTATTTTCATTTTACTTTGCCCCTTGAGGTATTGGCTTCATTTTTAGATTTTTTCAATTTTATCGTCGACAAATTCAATAATATTATATAATATCAAACGTATTTAAAGCCTGTTATAAATCAAAACAACAAGTTAATATCTATTATTCTATTATTAACACAATTATAATAATATAATAATAGATATTATATAAATCTTTATAAACTGTGAATTATTAATAATTCTATGATAAATAAAAAAACACCGAGGATAAGAAGTAAGCTGGATAGAGACTCTAACAAAACTGCATTAGAAATAACTACTAATGTTTACCAATGTAGCATAGATTTAAATTTAGAAATGGTTGGCGGAGATAATAAAAAATATCTTAAACAATTTTATAATTACTTAATCACTAAAGGGGATAAGGTTAGAAGTATAGATACTAAAATAAAAGTAGTGAGGTATTTTATGGATTCTTTATCTGACGAGAAGAGAGAGATTAATCATTTAAGACATCATTTAAAAGAAGTCCAGGTTATTACTGGTAAAAATGTTAAAAAAAATACGAGAAAAGATATAGAGAATTTTTTTGCTTCTAAAAACGGAATTAAAGAAAGAACACGAGAAGGCTATAAAATTCATATTAAAAATTTCTTTCAGTGGTTATATGAAATGGAAGAGAAAGAGTATCCTAAAATAGTAAGTTGGATAAAAACTAAAAATATTGAAAGAGGTTTTGTTGAAGACACAGAATTAATATCTAACGAAGCTACTAAAAAAATTTTAAATAATTGTTTATACTTAAGAGATAAATGTATGATTATGATTTTAAAAGAAGGAGCTTTACGAGTAGGAGAATTGTGCAATCTAAAATTTAAAAATATCGAGTGGGATAATTATGGTTGTAAGATAGTTGTTGATGGTAAAACAGGTAAGCGAAAAATAAGATTGATTGATTCGATTTCAATTCTTAAACAATGGGTATCCCAACACCCTTTTAAAGATGATGAGAATAAAGATTTATTTATTTGTTTAGGAAGTAACTATGGCAAACCTATAGTTAGTCAAGGGTTTTATAAGATGTTAGCTAAAACTGCTGAAAGAGCAGGTATAAAACAAAAAATACATCCTCACCTATTTAGACACACCCGACTAACCGAACTGGCGAGAGATGGATATAATGAAATGGAGCTAAGACTATTTGCGGGCTGGTCTAAAAAATCTAATATGCCAAGCGTTTATCTTCATATCGGACAAAAAGATTTAGATAATAAAATGTTAGAGAGAAATGGTTTGAGAGATGAAAAAGATAAAGAAGAAGAAGAAAAGGATAAAGAAATGCTAAAACAAATTGAGTGTCCTATGTGTAATGAAAAAAATCATTTTAGTAATAAATTCTGTTCTAAATGTGGAACCTTATTAAGTAAAAAAGAAGCTATGGAAATTATGAGAGCTAATGATTCTATGCTTCTGTTAGCTGAAAAGAATGAGATGGTTATGGAAGAGTTAAAAAAAGGATTAATGAAAGAACTAACTGAAAAACTTGAAAAGCAATTCAAAGTTAAAAGTGTTGAGTTAAAGGCTTAAATAAGTTTTTAGACATTATTTTATCTGGGGCATTTTTTATTTTTTCTTCGTCGTGAATATTAATCAGCTTCATATTTTCTTTGATTTTAAAATATTGTTCTTCACTTCCTTCTAATATTCTCTCCACTACAAGATATGGTATCTCCCGAGAGGATCTTGTAGTGGGGAGAATAGATATGATATCTCAGGAGGACATTTTTCTTTTTGCAAAAGGATACAAATTTTCTTAGTAATTACATTAATTTGTTTTTCTTTTTGTTTAAAGTATTCTTCTTTATTTATTTTCTGTTCCATCTTAACTTTCGCCCCCTATCGTTTAATTTAATTCTTTTTTAATTAATTTGATTATTTCTTTTTTAGAAGAATCTCTTCTCAATCCTAAAACAATTAATCAACAGATATGATTAAAGTCAGCTTCAATATTATGAAAACAACTATTACAAGAACAACTATTATATTGAATATTGCAACCTGTCTTATCTGCAAATAAGTTAATTAAATCTTTTGTAAATTCGTTTTTCATTTTTCTTTCAGTTGTATGTCTTTAATAATTATTCTTTTATCCCTAATTCTTTTTTTCTTTTTTCAATTTCTTCAGATATTTCATCCTGGTCAGCTAAAAGAGAAGCTCTGATTGTAATAGTAAAACATTTTTTATTATCAATCTCGTCTTCACTCCAAGATACATTTCCGATACCATTTATAATTACTCCTAATTCACTTTCTGCCCCTTCTAACTCTTTAATATAACTTATCTTTTTTTCCATTTGTGCTTCATAGCTTAAAAGTGGTTCCATTTTTCTTTTTCACCTCCTTTTCAATAAATTTTTTCAAAGTAAATTGTCTACAATTACATTTCTTACAATTACCATGTCCTTTAAATCCTAATAATGAATTATGATAATATCCCCAATGCCCACAAGCACATAGTGCATCAAAAATAACAGCTTTATTTTCTTCTGTACCAACTCCAACTATCTCCCCTTCTTCTAACCATTTAATTGCTTGTTTAGGATTTTGTATTTTATTTTTCATTTCACTCCTTCCCTCTCAATAAATTTTTTCTTTCAATCCATAATTTAATTTTAGCAAAACATTTGTTACACCAATGCTTACAAGTATAAGGGTCATGTCCAAGAAAATTATCTTCTTCACTAATTTTACCACAAGAATCACATTTAATAAGTAAGGGTTCTTCAGATAAAGTTGAAGGGTCAAAATCCCCAATAGTATATGTTTGTGAATCTTGAATAGTTGTAGTTTCGTTTTTCATAGCAAGAGCAGAAATAAGTGTTTTAAATAAACTTTTATTAATTAATACTAAAGTAGTAAAAATCAGTTACTAATATTAAGAATTTTTTTAATATGTTTTTTATTTTTAATTTTTTTACTTTCTTCAATCATTTTTTTTAATTGCCCTTTACTTATAAGTTCGTCTAAATTTTCAATAATTAAATCATACAAATATTTAGAAATTTCTTTTCCCTCATTTTTGCAATAATTTTTTAAGGGTATCCACAAATCTTTTCTTATAAATATACTACTTGTTTTTGTTTTTATTTTTTTCTTTTCAATTTCTTTTTTAGATAAATCTTTTTCAATAATCTTTTCAACATATTCAGATATTGAAAATCCCTTTGGTTTTCTTTCTTTTTTAATTTCTTTTTTTAAGTATTTTAAATGTTTAATAAAAGAAAAATCTTTTAATAAACCCCAAACATCATTATCATATATCTTAATAGAGATTCTTTTTTTACAGTTTATTTTTTCTTTTTTTCTTCCCATTTTCTTTACTATTATAATAGTAACTATTAAAAAAGACTTTAAAAACATTATTATTATCTATCATAATAATAATTTATCGACGATAAAATGAAAATTAAAACCTACAAATGTAAATTATGTGGGCACGAATGGATTAGTAAACTGGATAATAAGCTCCCTATTTTATGCCCAAGATGTAAAAGACCTGATTGGAACGGAAAAATAGAAATGATAAAAAACAAAATAAAAAATGAATCAACAAAGTGCTAATTTTTTAATGAGAATTCATAATGAAGCGAAGC
Source organism: archaeon (assembly GCA_030620045.1). Lineage (GTDB taxonomy): Archaea > Nanobdellota > Nanobdellia > Pacearchaeales > GW2011-AR1 > JAUXAD01. The sequence goes on along the minus strand of JAUXAD010000022.1, from coordinate 9,067 downwards.
AAGAAGTTTTGAAAAATATCGAGAAGAAGCTTTTGGTTAAAAAAGATTTTGAAGGATTATCAAGATTGAAAAGAATGCAAGAAGAAACTGAAGAAGTTTTACTAAGATTAGAGGAGCAAAAAAATCATAAGGATTCTAAAAGGAAGAATCTAATGAATGTCTCGAATGAGAGGCAAAATTCACCTCTAATTACTAGTTCTCTTAGCGTTCAAAATAAACTAAATAAAAGAAGTGAAAATGATTACACAAACTAATATTACACCCTTTGATAAAAAGAGATTTGCGAATTCTAAATTTGCAAATGCTTCAAGGAGTCAACAGCCCATTTTGTTGGCTCTTATATTCCAACAATAATCCAAGTTGATGACAGATTAGAAATTTTGCCCTAAGAGTAGGTGGTTAATATATCACCTACTCTTTTATTAGAAGAAAAAAAGAGAACCAATAGAAATATGTGTTGAAAGAGGAAAAAAGTGAAATTTGAGTCTGTATACCGTTTTAAAATAAGGGTTTTAAGGAGAGGAAGGGTGTTGTAAAAGAAGATGGAAAATATGTTAGTTGCTGAATTACAAAAGAATGTTGGGAATGTTATAGCCTTCTGGATACAAAAATTAAGATTTGAAGGAAAAGTTATTGAAGTTGATAATACTTTTTTAAAATATTTTGATAGTTTTAAAAACAAGGAAAGATTTGTTAAAATTTCTCAAATTGAAAATATGGAGATTATAAAATGACAGATAAAACATGTAACACAGATACTGAAAAAGAAGGAGTATGTAGAGATTGTGGTAACAAATTTACAGAAGAAAACCCAGAATATGAAAATAAGATTTGTGTTTGGTGTGAACTTGAAAAAGAGCAGGAGAGGAAGTGCCTCTGCTAAACTTGGAATCAAAATGAAATTCAAAAAACAAAATGGTCACTAAGAAAATAATACTAAGTAAGGAAGAAGTTGGAAAAACAATTAAGTTGTTGAAGAGTATAAATAAAAACTCAACAAGTGTATACCAAATTGAAACATCAAAAAAAATAATAAAAATACTTGAGAAGAAAATGGAGGAGAAGAATGGACACTGAAGAAATAAAATTATCTCCTGTAGAAATTTTAAAACTATTCGGACTTGGTAAATTAGATAATTATTGGGTGTATAATAAAAAAGGAACCCCTTATCAAACTAAAGAAAATTTAACTGATAATATAATTCAGGAACATATCAGAGGAAAAATTATCTTAGGTAGTAGCCCATTTATAGATGATATTTATGTTCAATATGGATTAATTGATGTTGATGCCCACTTAGAAGATAATATGACTGAGGGGCAAAAGAAAAAAGTTGTAAAAGATGCAGAAGAGGATTCTAAAAAATTAAATACTTACTTTGTTAAAAATAATTATCCTGTGTATGTAAATGCTTCTGGTGGAGATATTGGAAAACACATCAGACTTTATGGTCAGAAAATATTAGCAAAGGATATGAGGGCATTTTTATATAAGGTTTGTTTAGAAGTGTTAGGACATAGAAAACATGAAGTGTTTCCTAAACAAAATGATTTAAATAAAGACAGACTCTATGGTAATCAAGCAAAAGTTTTATTAGGGGTTCACCCTAAGTCAGGAAAAAGAACTGATTTGATTGTAGATGGAAAACAATTGGACATTTTGAAGAGTTTAAAATTTCTTAATAACTTATTTAATAATTTTAACTCTTATAAAAAAATTGAAGTAACTGAAGAGGATTATAAATTAGTAGAATCTGTAGATGTCGCCGACATATCAGGATTGGATACTGATGTTCCAGAGTATTGTGGTTTTATTGAAAAAGTTGCTTCTAAAAAATTATTAACAAGTGGAGAAAAACAAAAACATCCTAACGTTGATCCTAATATTGCCGCTTATACTCATGGGAGAAAAGACAAACAAGAAGTAAGAGAAGGATATATGAAAGCCCAAAGTAGAAACCATACTGCTTTAGATAATTGGAAACATAAATGGCTAGAAGGTAAACCACAATTCAGTTGTGGTCAGATAATAAGCTATTTAATTAATAGAAAGGATGACGATGATAATTGTGCAGAAGGATTAGAAGTTTGTAGAAATTGTCCGAAGTATAAAAAATATCTGGATGATAGTATTAATGTGATGGAAGAAACCACTCCTGAGTTTATAGAGAAGAAAGAAGAGGAAGAGAAGGAGAAAGAAAAAACAAAAGAAAAAACTCAAGTGAAAAACGCTGCTACTAAATTAAAAGAGTTAAGAGAATTATATAATAAATTAAGGAGGTTGCAGATGAGTTAAAATGTTAAACGAAGAAGAAAATATAGAAGAAGACAATCAAAATATGAATATTGCACTTATCTATGCAGAAATTGAAGATTGGGAAGAAAAAGAATTTAAAGATAACCCAGCTTTACAATACAAACATTTACAAAAAAAATATAAGCAACTTTTACAATATAAAAACGACTATGTCATTTTGGGTAGAGTTTTTAAACTCATCAGCAAAAAATTTAAAAATAATGTAAGTGATTTAAAACATGATTTTCTCTCCTTCATAGACGAAGAAGAAAAATTTGGAAGAGACTATGAATCACAGGATGAGCTAATACAAAAAAAATTGAAGAAGCTTTTACTGTACAAAAACAACCCTATTTTTTTGACTCGGAGTTTTAAAGATATTGGTAAAGAGTTTGATGTTGCTGTAAATGATTTGAGAGTTAATTTTAACATTTTGTTAAAAGAAAAAGAAAAAACAGAGAAAGTAATGAGTGAGCAGGAAGAACAAAAAAGAAAAGAGGAAATAGAAGAGCTACAAGAAGAAATAAAAAACAAAATAAAAGAGAACTTGGATATAATTGTTTTAGCTGTAGATAGTATTGATAGAGAAGACCAACGAAAAAAACTTAAAAAGGAAGTTATTGGATATGATGACCGAGCGTTAACAAAATATATTAATGATAGGTTAAAGAAAATAGAGCAGAAGGAGTTAGAAAAGCAAATAAAAGAGAAAAGAGAAAAGAGAAAAACAGTTTGTGGTGTATCAACAAAGGAAGATGATAAGAGAATAAAAATATTATTACCTCAAGAAGGTAAAGTTTTAGTAAGTGAATTTGCAGAAAAGGTATCTGAAGTATTAAAAGATAAAAATAAATTATTTTATAGAATTAATTCTCACGATATAGTTGAGGTAGGTAAAATTAAACTCCACAAAACAGGAAAAGAAAAATATATGGGTTTTATTAATATTAAACCAAGTAGATTTAAAACTTTAGTAGAGAGGTATATAACTCCTGGAAATGAAGTATATAGAGAAAAAACTGATGAGTGGATTTTTAGGAAAAAAAGTATGAGCACAGAATTAAGTAATGATTTACTCTGCTCTGATATTTTGGAACAATCCTTACCTCAGATTGAGAGGATATTTAATATCTCATACCCTGTGTTGTATAAAGATTTGATAGTTTTTCCTAATAAAGGATTTGATAAAAGACTTAGTTCTTGGTTACCTTATGATGCCCCTACTATAATAAACCAAAATATGAGTTTAAGGGATGCTAAAATAATAATTGATAAAACTTTTAGAGGATTTTGTTGGAAAACTAAATATGATAAAGTTGTTGCTATATCCGGGCTTCTGACACCGTTTCTTAAAGGTTTACTCCCCTCTTTTAATACCAGAACACCAATATTTTTTTACTTAGCTAATAGAGAAAGAATTGGTAAGGATTATCTTGCTGGCATAACCGGTATAGTATATGAAGGACAAGTATTAGAAGATCCACCAATAAGTTATGAAGGAACAAAAAATGATAATAGTGAAGAGGAACTAAGAAAAAAAATTACTGCTGCACTTATACACGGAAGGCAAAGAATGCATTTTTCAAATTGCAAAGGATTTATTAATAATGCTTTATTTGAACAAATAGCTACAGCATTAGTTTATGAAGATAGAATACTTGGCAGAAATGAGTTGGTAAAATTTGATAATGAATTATGTTTAAGTTTATCAGGTAATATTGGGATTGGATTTACTCCTGATTTTGCTAATAGATGTAGATTTGTAAACTTAGCATATTTTAAAGAAGATGCTAACGCCAGAAAATTTGAAGAACCATATCTCCAGGAATGGGTTTTAGAAAATAGAGAATTAATCTTATCTGCTTTGTATTCTTTAGTTAAAAATTGGGTTGACAAAGGAAAACCAAAAGGCTCTCTTCCTTTTGCTTCATATCCAAGATGGGCTGAAGTTTGTGGTAGGGTTATGGAGTCGGCTGGTTATGATAATCCTTGTAAAGTTGATAAGGAAACACTTATTGGTGTAGGAGGTGACACAGAAACAGAAAGTATGAAAAGGCTATATGAGTTGTGTTATAAAGAATACCCAAACCAGTGGATAAAGCAAAAAAATATAAGAGAAGTAGTTAATTCTAATGATTTATTTAATTATTTGGATTTATCAGAGACTGGTAGTCGTTCTGATTTTGTAAAATTTGGAAAAACTTTATCAAAATTTTTAGGTAGGGAGTTTTCTGGTATAAAATTTTTAATATTAGATGAAAAAGCTCAATCACAATGGAAAGAATTTAAATTTGAAAAAACAGGAGGGAATGGAAAATGATAATATTTTTTTTAGATGGAAAAATCAGGAATTCTATGATGTCTATGATATCTATGAGGTTTATATCCTATAATAGCAAAAATATTTCAAAAACTGATAGAGTGGAGTCTAATAACATAGATATCATAGTTTGAATTTAAAATTCTATGATGTCAGAGAAGATTATCAGGATCCAACAACAAAAACAAAAAAAAATATACAAAAACACCCAAAGTACCCAAAATGGAAACAACAGAAGAAGAATTAGAAAAAATTAACAAAGTAAGAACAAAGTATTTTTTTGAGAAAAAGGTAAAAGTCTACATAGCATTAAAAAACAAAGAAGAAACAACTGGGATTTGGTATGGTGGATTTATAGAAGATGTTGGAAATAAAGTATTTAGAATTTATGATTCTAAGAGGGGTAACCAAACAATTTATTATAATCAGATTCATAAAATTGAAAAGTTTAAAGAAAAAGAACCTACTACACCAGAAGAAATAAAACAAATAAAAATAGGAAACTCATATAATATGTCTATAAAAATTGGAGAGAATATACTTAAATATACTTGCACTATTAAATCCATAGATGAAGATTTTGTTTCTTTTATTGACAGATACGGGCGAGAATATAATTATAATAAAACTTTAATTATTTTTCTTAAAGAAATTTCACCAGACATAGTAGAAAAAATAACTCAACTAAAACAAAATCAAAAACAGATTGAAAGCGGGAGAGAAAGTAAAAATTAAGTGATTTTTATAAAAACTACTTAATAATAAGAAAATGACAAAGGAAAGACTAAGTAAATTGCAGGAGTGGATTTTGAAGAAATGTTATGAAGAAACTTATTTTGATTGGAAAAAACAGAGAAATATAAAATATGGAATTAATAGAGATAAACTTATTGATGAAAGTGATGAATTTTATGATAAGAGATTTGATAATGCAAGAGAAGTCGCAGTAACAAACAGTATTAAACTACTTTTTAAGAAAGATTTGATTGATGTAATGATAATGGATTTTAATGATAGACCAACTCTTAAAGAATATATTGAAAAGAGAATAAAAATATGGGGAAGTCAAATCAGGAAAATAAAAAATGGTGAAGAATTTAAAGACTATGATACTGGTGAAATTACAACAGTGAAAGATTATGAAGATTCTATTGAGAATTTTAAAGAGATTTTAAAAAATAAAGATTTGAGAGGATGGACTGTTAAGAGAATTAAATTAACTCAAAAAGGTAAGAACCTTATTATTAAGAAAAATATATATAATCTACTTAATAATAAGAAATCTCTTAAAATTAAGAAAAAAAAATAATTGTTTACTTAATAATAAGAAATTGAAAGAGGTTAAGAAAAAGTAAAATGAAAATGAATGCACAAATAACTATAAATAATATTGGTGGAATTACAGAACCTACAAAAATAATTTTAAAAAAAGGATTAAATATTATTAAAGCTCCTAATGCTTCAGTAAAAACAAGTATTATAAAGGCTCTACAAACTTTGATTCTTCCTGAAAGAATTCTAAAGCATCGTCCTGAATTTCTAAATAATTACAGTAATGAAGGTAGTGTTGAAATAATGATAGAAGGAAAAAGTATTAAAAGAAAATTAATGGAATCACATATAGGGAGTGAATTAAAAATTGTTGGTCGGCCTCTTTATAATGCTGAATTAGGTATGGAAGCAAATTTAATATCATTTGCTGAACCTGAAAATGAATTTTTAAATGATATTATAGAAAGAAAAAATTGGGGAGAAACATTGCATAAATTCGTTAACAAAATTGCAAATATAAAATATTATGAAAAACTACAAGAAGATACAGATACTAAATATCAAAATGAGTGGGATAAAATAGTTAAGATATTTAATAAATCTTCACAGATGTATGCTGAACATACTTGGATACCACTTAATCGTCAAATCAATTTAAAAGAAATTACTAATAATTTTATTAAGTTAGAATGTGCTGTTGTTGGATGTAAAAAAACTAAAACTTCTTATATAATTGATTCTGAAATGAATACACTTAAAATTGCAAATGCCCGAATGAATGTTTTGAAAAAAGAACATATTTCTTATAAAAAAAAGTTAATGAATCTTCATATAAGTGGTAGAAACAATTTCAATAAAAAAATTATGGAAGTTTTTAAATTATTAGACTTTAAAAATTTTGAAAAAATTGAATTGGATGACACATATAATATTAAAATCACTCGAAAGTTTGAAGGAAAAACAATTATACAAAACTTCAATAGATTATCTTCAACAGAAAAACTAACAGTAGGAATAATATTAATGTTGGCATTACAAGAAGAATATTTACCAGATTTTCCATTTTTTGTATTAGACCAAATTACAACAAATTATGATTCAAAAAATCTTATAAAATTAATTAACTACATTCAAAAATATGTTCCTTATACTATTGTTACAACTTTCTCTTCAACTGGAGAAAAGATACAAGTTGAGTATGGGAAGAAAACAAAATGACAAAAAGAAACTACAATAAATATTTTGAATTTTTAAATTTGGTAGAAATTAAACTTAGAAAAAAGAAAAAAGCAGGAAAAAAACTTACTGCTACTGAAACATATATTGGAAAGAAAATAAGAACCATTTTTAGTATGATGCAAGTTTTGGATAAGAGTTTATTAAACATTATTGCACATAAAACTTTAGATATAAAAGTCAACAAACTTGATAAATGAGAAAAATTATTAAATAATATAAAATGGAAAAGAAGTGTAACATAATAGCAGAAAATTTTCCAGAAGCTTTAGATATACTAAATAAGAAATTTAGGGTGGGTGAAGTATTAGACAAAGAAAGAAAGTTCTTACATTTTAAAGGGGTTAATTTTGTCTATAGATATAGAATTACTTTTGTTGTTCACAGGACTTTGAAATGTAATAATTGTGGATACCCTATTAAGAGTAAAAGAATTGCTTATTTCTTCACATACCCTACTTGCCAATTTTGTTTTAAACAATTAAGTCGGGCACTTTTATCTCAGGAATTATCCCAAAGAGCTAAATTACAAAGAATGAGAGTGTAGAAAATGTTAAAAGAAAGAGAAGGAGAGTAATGCAAAAAATGTTTATTGGAAAAAGTGAAGTGTAAAAATCTTTATCAATTAATTAATTTGTTTCAATACACAATCTAAATTGTGAGTTATAAGAAAGATTATTAAATTTTTCTTCAATAGGAGCAATTTGTATATTTAGACATTCTTCAAACTCAGTATCATTTAACAATATTATACATTCTTCAGCGTTTGTTATATAGTCACTAATTAGTTTTGATATATTAACATTTACTTCTTGTGCACAAACTGCTACTTTTTCTAAATCGTCAAGTGCTTCTGTATTTACTTCTATCCAGTTTTCAATATCAATAATATTATTATTTGTTGAATCATTAATTGAATTATTATTAGTAAGAGAATCATTATTAAGGATTGAATCATTATCGTAAGAGTAATTAAGAATCAATATTATTGCTGTGACTCCAACGATTACAATAATAAAACATCCAAGCATTAAATATTTAATTTTCATTCTTTAAACACCTCATCTATCTTCTTTCTTCTATACTCTTTACTAATATGAGCATACACAGATGTAGTAGAAAGATTCTTGTGTCCCAATAACTCCTGAACAAGTTTCAAATCTCCTGTCTTATTATAAATATTAGAAGCGTAGCTATGTCTAAAAGTATGAGGATGTATTTTTTTATTTATTTTTGATTTATCAGCATATACTTTTGTCAGTTGCCATACTCTTTGCTTAGTCATTTTAAATATTATATCATCAGAATCAAATTTACCAACATATTGTTTAATGGGTTGAATCATATTCGGTGGTATATCTACTTCTCTTTCTACTCTTCTCTTTGTTACATCAGGACTAAAGGTTACAATTCCTCTATTACCTTTTATATGAATGTCTCTTTGTTTAATATTAACAATTTCATTTACTCTCGCCCCTAAGTAGTATAACATCTGGAATAACATTAAGTGTTTAGGATTCATAATGGAGTTAAAGAATTGTTTTAGTTCTTCTTCGGTTAATACTACAATCTTTTTTTTATCTCCTCTTATACCTTTTAATTTATTTTCTTTTCTTCTTGGTTTGGTAACCAATTCGTGATATACAACTCCATAATGATAAGAACAGAAGAGTAGGATGTTTGAATCTTTATTATTATTTATATCTCCATCCCTTCTAAAGATTCTCAACTTGTCTGAGTTGTTACATTTGATATTTTTATCCTCTTCGTTAATAATATTTTTACTCATCCATATCGGAACCATATCAGGAGTAAAGCAACACTCAGAATTAAATTTCTTGTATACCTTCTTTCTAAACTCTTTATCTCTATCCTTTCTTAATTTCATTTTATTGATATGGTTTTAATTTATATGATATATTAATTAATATTCCAACATGATT
>JAUXAD010000044.1 GCA_030620045.1 archaeon | reverse complement strand
TTCTGCAGCATTATTTTCACTATTAGATTTTTTAAATCCCTGAATCATAATAATTAAACCAGAAGAAACAATTAAAATAGAAACAACTAAAAAAAACAGCGAAATTCTTGCTTTTTTGCTCTGGATAATTCTTCTAGTATTATCCATGCATAATACAAGTTATTATTTTTTATAAGCATTTATGTGATTTAAAATAATAAAGAAATAATCTTTCAACCCTTAACAACCCCCAACGGCCTTAACCTCACCACCTTCTTACTAATCCCCAATTCATCAACAACTCTCACAACTTCATCAATATCTTTGTAAACTTCAGGAGCTTCTGTCGCTAATGCTTTCCAGCTTCCTGACTTAACTTCAATTCCTTTTTTACTAAGTTCTTTTTTTACTTCTTCACCTCTTATTGTTCTTAATGCCGCACTTCTGCTACTTACTCTCCCTGCCCCATGCACAGTACTCCCAAAAGTTAATTCTTCTGCCTTTTTTGTTCCAACTAATAAATAAGAAGAAGTTCCCATACTCCCAGGGATAATTACTGGCTGTCCTATTTTTTTATATGCAACTGGAACTTCTTTTCTATTAGGACCAAAACTTCTCGTCGCACCTTTTCTATGAACACAAACCATTTTACCGTCGTGCTTTTCAAATTTTGCAATATTATGACAGACATCATAAACAACATCGGCTTTAAATTTAGGAAAAAGATATTTCATTTCTTCTCTAATCCAGTGAGTAATTATTTGTTTGTTGGCAAAAGCAAAATTCGAAGCAGCAGCCATAGCAGAAAAATAATCCTTTCCGAGTTGGCTTTTTATTGGAGCATTAATTAATTCCCTGTCTGGTAAATTTTTTGACCCATATTCATCTTCCATTTTTTTAATATAATCTGAAGCAACTTGATGCCCTAATCCCCGAGAACCACAATGAATCATAATTGTAACTTGGTCTTTTTTCAACCCAAAAATTTCAGCAACTTTCTCATCAAAAACTTCATCAACATATTGCACTTCTAAAAAATGATTCCCTGCCCCAAGAGTTCCCAATTGTCCAATGCCTCTTTTAATTGCTCTTTCTGAAACCTTGCCTGCGTCTGCACCATCTATAAATCCTTCTTCTTCAGTATGCAAGTAATCTTCTTTTACACCATAACCTTTTTCAACAATGTATTTTGCTCCTCTCTCCAAAACTTTGTTAAGTTCTTCTTTAGTAATCTGGAACTTACTTCCTCTTCCAAGACCAGAAGGAATTTTCCTGTAAAGTGCTTCAACAACTTTTTTTTGATTTTTTAAAATATCTTTTTTTGTTAAATTTGTTTTCAAAAGCCGAACACTACAATTAATATCATAACCAACTCCTCCTGGCGAAATTACTCCTTTATCTAAATCAAAAGCTGCAACACCACCAATTGGAAAGCCGTAGCCGACGTGCATGTCCGGAAGACCTATTGAATATCTGAGGATCCCTGGGAGTTGCGCCACATTCGCAACTTGTTTCAGTGCATCCTCTTCAATTACCATCTTTTCAGAAATAAATATTCTTCCAGGAACTAACATACTTCCAGATTTTGGTAAGTCATATTCATATCTTCCAATTTTTATGAGTTTTTCTTTGTATGCCATTTATTTTAGGACATTAGGAATAACTTTTAATTCTATTAGTTTTTTAATATAATCTCTCTTATTTATATTTAACTCATAATAAACAGTTCCCAACCCATTAACTCTTTTATGCACAATGCAAGTTATACTATATAGTTCTTTTAATATCTTAGATATTTCTTTGAGATTCACTTCTTCTTTAGAGATTATTCTAACATAGTGAGGTTTTTTTATTCTCACTTTTTTCTTCATCATTTTAATAATACTATTCTTATTTACATCCCAATTATAGTCAACAAAATTATCTATGGCTTGATTAAGTTTTTCTGATTTTTCAGGATGCAAAAATCCTACTTTTTCTTTAAATCTTTTTAAATTTTCTTTTCCATAGATGAAAATCCTAAACATTTTCCTTTTCTTATTTACCTTCTTTATTGTTTTTATTTCTAGATTATTTAGTGCTTGAATAATCTGATCAAGTCCTTTTTCATTAATTGAATCCAAACCTATATGCCTATTTTGATGGGATTTGCAAAACACCCATGATTCACAATCAAAAAATGTTCTTAACCATATCTTAGATAATTTTTTATTTAATGAAGGCATTTCCCATTTACGAGAATAAAAACTTCTAAATTGCTCTATTAATTTAAGGTACAACTCTTTCTTTTGGATTATACATCTTTCTCCTTTAATCAACCGAGGACAAGTTTCAAAGTATTCTTTAAATCTTTTTTGAAAATCCTTTAAAAGGATAAAATTAGTATTCCTAAATCCAATATGGTAATATTTTTGTTTTTGAGTTAGAGGATTTTTTATTACATATCCATCAGCACAAAGATAAGCATGAACTGCTGCAAGATTTTCATCAAATTTCATTGAAAAATAAAGAATTCAAAGTATAAATACCTTATGTTCATCAGGCACATTCATTTTTCCTTCTTTTGGAATTTCATAAATATTTTTTGAGATTTTTTTTAACATTTTTTAAACATCCAACACAACCTGAGCAATCCATTCTCCCTTTTCCTGTTTCACAAACATTTCACTATAGGTAACTGCTTTAATATCAATATGTATTTCATAGTTTTTTGCA
>JAUXAD010000038.1 GCA_030620045.1 archaeon | reverse complement strand
TCCGTGGTTTTTTCTAATAGGAGCTATTGTTTTCATGGCACTGTCTCACATAAAAGCGTTGAAGAAAGGAAAAGTTGTAAAGAAAAAGAAATAAAAATGTAATTTTCTTTATTTAGTTATGAAAAAGAAGAATATAATTTTTCTTATAATATTTGTAGTGCTAATTATTATTTTAGTTATATCTATGAATTCAAGATATTGGAATTTGAAAACATGTGATTCTGAGTGCAAACACAGAGGTTATGATGTGGGTACTTGTAGGTGGCCTTCTGAAATGAGCGAAGATGATATTGAAATCGGTTCTTGTCTTATTCCTCAATCAAAACATTGTGGGAATAAAGACCAGTGTAATTGCTATTGTTATAATGAAATTGTTGCATGCATAGCAGATGCAAAAATATGTCCAGACGGAACAGGAGTTGGAAGAGTTCCTCCTGACTGCGAATTTGAATCCTGTCCTGAAAGCAAAGTTTGCGAAATAGATTCTGATTGCATTATTTTTGGAGAAGATGGAGATTGTAATTGCGGATGCTATAATAAAGATGCTCTCCCCCAAGATTCTGGCGGAGCATGTTTTTGTGCAGCACCGACAAGTTGCGAATGTGTTGAAGGAGAATGTGTTGGGGTTTTTGAATAAGAATTATTGTGATGATTTTCCTAAGAGAGTTTCCATTTTTACTCTTTTCTTTCTTCTATTTGATAAGATTCTAGAGCATTCTGTTTCTAATCTATTTACATATTTGTTACGTGGAAGTTGACTTCTTATTTCCTCAGATACAAGTTTCTTGTAAAACCAAATATGCTTTATTATACTCTTTAATTTTTGGTCTGGAAGGTTTTCAGGTTTTGAATCAGGCTGTACATCAGACAATAAACAAGAGTATGTTCTTATCTCTCCGTATGCAATCATTGCCCGTAAAAATTTTTCTGAATTTTCCATACTCTTAAGATAAAATACCTCTTTTTAAGAATTATTATACTAGAAATCAATAACCTCCCCTCCCACTTCCCCAACTTCTTTTCCCACTTCCCCAACCAATTCCCCCTTCCTCACCTTCAACTTCCCCCTCCTCTTCTCTTCCCTCTCTTTTTCATTCTTTAAGTTTCCAATATCCAAAATCATCTTTGTTGCTTCAGGGTATAAGTCTTCTGTTTCATCTTTCTTAATTTCTTGTTTTTCTTTTGTTATTTCTTCCTTCCTATCTCTAATCTGTTTTATCTTTTTTGAAATTGTCTCATTATTTAACTTAGATTCATCCAACAACCTAACAATACTCTCTCCATCATCTTTTCTAAAACCTGTTTGAAAATCCTCTCTATAAACCTTTACAATACTCATTTCTGCTTCGAAAATATGGAAAAAATTAGCCAGTCCTTTAAAATCAATAATCTGCCTTAAACTAAGAACCTCCTTTTCCAATTCCTCTTCAAACAATTTAATCTTTTCCTGTATTTCTAAATTTTTTATATAATCCTCACTTCTCTTAATTTTTTCAATTTCCTCAAGAATTTTTTTATTCTCTTCTTCTTTTTCAGTTATTTTCCCATCTAAAGAAATTATTGTTTCACCAACCCCTTCAAAATCTTTCTCAATCTCCTCAACTTGCTTCAATTTCAATTCAATAAGAGAAAATTTCTTTAACGAATCAATAATGTCTTTATTTTCCTCAAATATTTTTATTAAATCTCCTGAAAAAACTTTCAGACTTTTTTTTATGTCTGCCATTTCTTTTCCAATCAAAATCGTGGCTCTTTCATAACTCATATGCGAACTTTTATTAAAATCTAAAAAAATCTTGTTTGTCTCCTCAATAAATTTTTCAAGCCTGCTTTTTTCCAAGCTCTCCAAATTATCCATAAAACCTTCTGCAAATTCAATGTATTTTCTCCTGCCCTCCTCCACAATAGACTTAATCTTGTCTTCAACTTTTTTTGATTCAACATCAACAATCTTTACAAGATTTATTTTCTCTTTAAATTCATTAGCAAAAACATTAATCCTATCTTGAATCAAAACAAGAACTTTTTCCTCCCTGATTTCAATTTCTTTTCTTTTTATTCCAATCCAATTTCCAATCTCAGAAAAAGCAATTTTTTCTTTCTCTATGTCAGATGTTTCACTTTTCTTTTCTATTATTTTCCTCAAAAAATCAAATAATCTCATAAAACATACAAGACTATTAGCTTAAAAATGTTATTAAAAATCAACAAAAATCTTTAATGAAATAATCTCTTGAGGGAAAGATTTTTGATTGAGAAATGCATATATTTGAAGAATAATACATTAATACTAATTAGAGCTTAGAATCTCTTCACATAACAATTTAAGTGATTCTGATTCTTTGTCATTAACACTATATCTTTCACAAAATGATGCATATTGTTCATAATCTCCTTTGATTTGAGATACAATTAAATCCAAAACCTTCTGAGATGACTCCATTTTTCTTTCTCCGTGAAACTCACCAACCTGATTGAAGAGACTAAAGTATAATCTTTGATATTCACGTCCTGCTTCAAAGTCTGTATTTGTCATTTCTTAGTAAGAAAATAATGCCTTATAAAAGTTATGGCATCAAATTTTTGATTGATAAATACGTGTGCTCGTAAGAATAATACTTTAATAAAAACTTAAATAATCCCTCTTCTTTCTCTAACTCATGAAACGCAAACCAAACCCTAAAATAATAATCTTCTCTCTTCTCGCCATTGGCTTTCTAGTTTTAACTTTCTTCGTCGACTGGCTCTTCATAATCCCAGCAGTAATCTTAATGGTTTTGAATCAAAGAGAATTAATGAAAAAATAATTAGTTTAACAAACCCCTTATTAAAACTAAGGGAGTTCCTGCATCTGCAGAGCCAGAAACTAAATCTGCAAGAGTTCCTGCAACATCTCTCAATGGTCTTGGAGTTGTTCCTTCCATATACATACTGTGGATTTCGTGCTGTTTTTCACTTTCTTCTTTAATTGCCTCTTCTATCTGTTCTCTAGTTTTATTTTTATTTAATCCTTCATCAACTAAAAACTTATATTTAACTCCAAGTCTTAGATTTTCTAATTTAGGAGTGTAGCCAAATGCAACAACTGGGTCTGCTAATTCGTATATTCCTGTGCTTGGGTCTTTATATGCTCCATCTCCATAAATCATAACTTCTACATCTTTTTCTAAACCACTTTTAACTTCTTGTTGAATTTGTCTTACAATTTCATGAGAATTTCTCGGCGCTAATTTTAATCTTTCATTTGAAGACAAATTACTTCCTAGTAACCCCCATTCAGACCATCCCCTTGCATTTTGTTGTTCATTACATAATTCTTGCAAAGTTAAACAATTTTTAAAATATTTTTTTATTATTTGCAAATCTTTATTTCTGCTATGAATAGAAGCAACTACAATTCCTTTTGGATTTTGATAAAACATTTCTCTGTGAGAATCGCTTCTTATAATAGAAGGAGTTGCGCCTTCCTGTTCAATGATTTCTTTGTAAAATTCAACATAATTCATACCTGTTGCAGGATGATTAATTAATTCATTTCCAACTTCATCTTTCTTTTCCGGGAATTGCACACATACTTTTCCTTCTGGAACTGCCCTAGAGATTCCCTTTAAAATAGAAGAAAATCTGTTCCTGCTTGCAATAGGAAAAAAAATACCAACAGTGGAATTATATTCTAAATTTAATTTTATTTTAACATTTTGGGAAATATCATCTAGAGTCACATAATTGTTTTGGGATTTTGCTACAACTGATTCTGTGATACAGACTATTGAACCATTTGTTAGTAGATTGTCTTCAGCACATTTTTCTAAAGAATTATAAACCATTCCAATTATATTGTCTCCTGGAAAAATTACTGGCATTTTAATTCCAAAAGCACTAGGTCCAATATAATTTGGTAAAATTGTCATCCAAGAAATCGTAATAGAAGAAGTTTAAAAATTTATATGTGCTTAAGTAAATGTTCCAATAATCTCGGCAAACAAAAGAAGAATTCATCTCTATCACAACAATCATTAAAAATTTCATTGGGTTATTCTTGGAATGGATTTAATACACACATGCGAAATATATCTTAAATCTGCTCTAGAATCATTTGATTATGATGAACAGAAATTAGAAAATTGCGTGCAGTTTTATTTATATGAAGAAATAAGGAAAAGAGAAAAGTTTAACAAAGGATTTTCAAAATTGCTTGAGTTAATGAAAAAACCAAATCCCCAAACTTGTCAAGATAAAGACTCATGCGAAATTTCAGAGGTACCTTTAAGTTCTGCATCAGTTGTAGTATCAGAACTTAAAGAAATATTGCAAAATAAAGATTTTAGCAATATTAAAGAACTTAATCCTTATTTTTTTGAAAAATTTGGAATAGAAATATCTCAAATAGAAAAATTATTCAAACTCAATAAGTAACAGAAGAATTTTTATATTAATATGAATCAACTAACGTTGAATATGATTTTATTCTACTTTTTTAAGTAAATTTTTAGGAGTTCTATAAACTCCAACAAGTTCTCCACCACTTCTTATATTTCTACTTTGAAACAATTCTCTAGCTCTTTCAATAGCTTTTTCATCATTTGCAGCCGCAAAATAAAGACGCTTATTCTTCTCCTTTGCAACTCTTAAATACTCCATTACATAATCTGCCATATCTTTTTTACCATACTTTGACTTTTAAACATTATTATCTTCTATTATATAATTCATAAATTAATTTCTTCCCACATAATCTCAAACTCCATAAGTAACAGAAGAATTTTTATATTAATATGAATTAACTAACGTTGAATATGATTCGATATAAAATTTTATGGACTTGATAAATCTAACGGCAAGAATCAATTTCAGTTGTTAATTCTTTTACTGCAGGTCTATCAATTCTAAGTAATCTGACAGTATCCCATTGTAAGGTTGGGTTCTTTTTATATTTTTCAAAATGCTCTCTTGCCTCATTGTCATTTGTTGCTTCAAAAACTGTATACAATTCTTCAGGTACATCTGATCTACTAGTTATAACTTTATAATCCATTCTTTTTCATTATCCCGTATACTTTTTAAATTTTATTGTCATTGATATCATCTACAATATCTCAGATAAGAAAATTATTTCAAACTCCATAAGTAACAGAAGAATTTTAATTCTTAACAATACTAAAGTAAAGCTCTTAGTAGTTCTATGCTAAACACGTCGGCGAACCTTCGTGCGTACACAAGAACTCTATCAACGTCATCTTCTTTGACGGCTTTAATTGTTTCGTTTTGCGGATGGCTTCGAGCTTAGATGCATTCAGCTCTTATCCATACAATGCGTAGCTATGCAGCCTGCCAAATGACAACTGCTCACCAGAGGCATCCAAGTCCAGTTCCTCTCGTACTATGGACTTGTTCCACTCAAACAATAACACACCTAGTAGATATCATACAAACTGTCTCACGACGTTCTTAACCCAGCTAACGATCCCTTTTAATGCGTGAACTCCGACACCCTTGCACGCTTCTGCACGCGCAGGTTAGGGAGAGCCGACAGCGAAACACCAAACCGCCCCGTCAATATGGACTATCGGGGGCGACCAGCTTATTATCCTTGGGGTAACTTTTCTATCAGACACGGCATCTATTAAAAATGCACGTGGGTTCACTAGGCCCGGCTTTCGCCTCTGCTTTTCTTGCTTTTCAAAAAACAGTCAGACAAGCTTTTGCCCTCGCACTCAACTCCAGATTTCCAAGCTGGATGAGCTTGTCTTTGGGTCCTATCGATATCTTTTCGACAGGGCACCGCCCCAGTCAAACTGCCCGCCTGCTGCTGTCTTCATAAAGAGTAAGCAGTCTTAAGAAAAACGGGTAGTATTACAAGTTCGCTCCACTGCCACCAAAATGGCAGCCTCAACACTCCTACCTATACTGTGCATTTCTCTTAAAACTACAACAACAAGTTGCAGTAAAGTTCCACAAGGTCTTCGCTTCCCACTAGGCGTCTCCGGTCTTTTCACCGGACGATATTTTCAGAAGGCTCCAATTAGGGACAGTGACAACCTCGTTAAACCATTCATGCAAGTCACCATTCAGATGACAAGGTATTACGTTACCTTAAGAGGGTCATAGTTACCCCCGCCGTTTGATGGACCTTAGCTCCCTTGAAAAGGAGTTTTAGACACCACCACTGGGCAGGTCTCACCAAGTATACAAGTCTTTTCAGATTAGCACTTGGCTACGTTTTTGGTAAACAGTCGGGC
>JAUXAD010000040.1 GCA_030620045.1 archaeon | reverse complement strand
AAATGATTCTGTTGTATTAACAAAAACAGGATTGTTTCTTTGTGTAGTAGTTCCATCCCCAATCGTTCCATAATCATTACTTCCCCAACACATTGCACTTCCATTATTTAATACTCCACAAGTATGAGAATATCCTGCAGTTATTGACTTAATCTCATTCCAAAATGTTACATTCATCGCATCTGCATCAGGGTCTGTTACTGTGATGTTTAAAACAGGAGATAACTCAATATTAGTTGATTCATTTAAAGGGTAGTTTAGTGTTGGCTGGTCTGGTGCTACAGCAAATACTATTCCAATCATTACAATCACAACAAAAATAAACACTAACAAATAAATTAAATTCTTAGATTTCTTTTGCAACCTCTTTTCAATCATAATGTAATCAAAATCATCTTGCTTAAAATCCTTTCCTTTCAGCAAACTTTTTATATCCTTAATTCATAAAAGAAATATGGCAGATAGTAGTGTAAACATACCCTCAGGATTTGGCGGATTAATGAGATTTAAAGAAGAATATTCCAGTATATTCAATTTAAAACCAACTCATGTAATTGCATTTATAATTTTAATAGTAATATTCAGGATTTCTTTATCGATAATATTTGGATGATTATCACCAAAATCTATATCAACTTCAAGGGCTTTTGTTTAATATGGAAAGATTCTTAGAATATATTCAAGAAGCTGAAAAAATAATTCAAACAGTTGATCACATGACCTACATAACTTTTCCGTTAATTAAAGATAAAAAACTTTTATTGAAAATCTTATTAGAAATAAAGATAGCGGTTGCCAATTGTATTAATTCAATACTTCAACATGAATATATTTACAAAAGAATAGTTTTATACAAAAATGCAACCACAAATTTTAAAATTTTCAAAGAACAATGTGCTCTAAAATATAAAATAACAAAAGAAGAAATTGAATCAATCTCAGAATTATTTGATATTGTTGAAGAACATAAACAAAGTTCAATGGAATTTGTAAGAAATGAAAAAGTTGTAATTTTATCGGAAAATCTAAAAACAAAAATCATCACAATTGAAAAAATTAAAGAATTTCTACTGTTAGCAAAAAATATTCTAAATAAAACAAAAAAGAGAATATTAAGATAAATATAAAAAGTCTTTAATCTTGATATAATCCACTTCTAAATCAAATTAAAAGGAGTTTTTATGGAAGAAATAATTCAAGAAAAAATAAGTGCAGACCATCTTTTGTATGTTAGTCTTAAATATACAAAAACCTGTGATGTGATGGTTAATCTCCTTATAAGATGGACAACAATGATTGAAAGGTGTATTGATTCAATACTCACACATGCAAAAAAGAAAAAAAAGATTTCTTCAATTTCTTCAAATCCTGTCGGAAAAATAGAACAAATAAGAAAACTATTCAAAAGAGATAAAGAATTTTTAAAAGTAATTGATATGTATGAAATGTTCAGAAAAATTAAAGAATTAAAAAAAGAAAGGATTGGTGAATTTAGGAAAAACGTTACATTAAAAGTTTTTTATAAAGGAAAGGAGATAAATATAAATTTAGAACAACTGAAAATATACGCTGAAATGCTAGAAAAGTTTATAAGCACTACAAAGCAATTTCTTCTATCCTAAATGTAAATTTCCAAAAAATTTATCTTCAAATGCAAAAAGTAATTGTTATAACATCTGGGAAAGGAGGAGTTGGAAAAACTACTACAGCAATAAATTTAGGCGCAGCCATGAACTATTTTGGAGAAGATGTTTTAATAATTGACGGGAATTTATCTACGCCAAATATAGGAGTCCATTTAAACTCCCCAGAAGTTCCAGTAAATTTAAACCATGTATTATCAAAAAAAGCAGATGTATTTGAAGCTGTTTACGAACATGAATCTGGAATAAAAATTATGCCTTCTTCTTTATCAATAAAAGAATTAAAAAAAATAAAGCCAGAAAAACTAAAAGATTTCAAAGAAGATTTTAAAAAAGTTTCAGATTACGTTATTATTGATAGTTCTGCTGGACTTGGTAGCGAAGCAATATCTGTGATGGATATAGCAGATGAATTAATAATAGTAACAAATCCAGAAATACCTGCAATTACAGATGCATTAAAAGCAATAAAAGTAGCAGAACAAATGAAAAAACCAGTTTTAGGGGTTATTATGACTAGAGTCAAAAAAGATGGTATAGAAATGGCATCAGAAGCAGTAAAAGAAATGCTGGAAGTGCCAATTCTTGGTATGGTTCCTGAAGACATTTCAATTCAAAAAGCTTTAAATTTAAAAGATGCTGTTATCCATAGTTATCCAAAGAGCAAATCATCAAGAGCATACAAAGAAATTGCAGCTCAACTTCTTGATGTAGAATATGATTCCAATAAAGATAGAGAAAGTTTCTGGAAGAGGATTTTTGGAAGAGAATAATTATCTAACAAGATAGCTTTCTGCACTAAAAATAGGAGGTTGTTCTTTTCTTTTTTTCAATACCTTATCTAACATCCATGCTTCATAAGCAGAAATCCTCTGTTCCATCATTGGTCTTTTTGAACT
The DNA here is from genome assembly GCA_030620045.1 of archaeon. GTDB lineage: Archaea > Nanobdellota > Nanobdellia > Pacearchaeales > GW2011-AR1 > JAUXAD01. The sequence goes on along the minus strand of JAUXAD010000040.1, from coordinate 2,799 downwards.
TACTGGATAGCTTAGTGGACTAAATTTTATTTCTCTTAACATATTATAATTATATTTATTAGATTATTTAAAGATTATCGTACTCTACTCCCAACCTCAATATCTTTTTCAGGAGAAATTAATATAACTTCACTTTCATCTTCTGTGCAAGCAGCTAAAATCATTCCTTGACTTTCAATCCCTTTTAATTTCCTTGGAGCTAGATTAACAAACAAAACTATTTTTTTATCTTTAAGTTCTTCTTTAGAATAATATTCCTTTATTCCTGCACAAACAATTCTCTTTTCATCTCCAATATCAACAGTTAATTTGTAAAGTTTATCTGCTTCTTCAATATCCTCAACTTCTAGAATCTTACCAACCCTTAAATCTAACTTTTGCCAGTCTGAGAAAGAAATTATTCCTTCTGTCATTTTATTCTTTTAACAACCACCCCATATTTATTGTCTATTACTTCTATTTTAATTGAATAATTATTAGCATCTTCATCTAAAGCACATTTAACTTTATCTCGATAAGTTGTCATTCGATTAAAATCTACTGGGTCTGTTCCTGATTCTAATTTAACTAATGCTCTCTGTCCTACTGACATTTCCAACAATCTTTCTTTTGGAACAAAATTTTCATGCCGAATCCAAGAAAAATCATAAAGTTTCTCTTCTATGGTTTCCATTTTATCTTCTTAAACAAAATCTCGCCTTTTTTAATTTTTTTCGCACTAAACTGCTTTTTAATTTTCTCTGAACTTTCTGGAATAAATGGCCAAAGCAAATCAGCAATTTTTAGGATGCTTTCTTTTAATTCAAATAAAACTTTCTTATCTTTTGTTTCCCAAAGCTTTTTATTCTGAACATATTCGTTGCAAACATCAATAAAGGAAAAAATATCGCTCAGTGCTTTATCAAATTGATAATTATCAATAAACTCAGTAATTTGTTTCACCTTTAATTTTCTCAAAAGTTTATTTTCTGTTTTCTCTATTCTATTCTTTTCAATTAAAGCAGAAACTCTTAAAATCAGATTCCCCAACTTATTCGCAAGTTCTCCATTATGTCTTTTAATTAAGGCTTCCTTTGAAAAATCTCCATCATCTCCAAAGGGGGTGGCTCTGAGTAGAAAATATCTGGCAGAATCTACTCCTGCAATAGAAATCAACTCATCCACATTAATCACTCTCCCCCGAGACTTTGAAATCTTTTCTTTATCAAAAGTCCACCAACCATGAGAAAAAACCTTTTCTGGACACTTGATTCCTGCTGAAATTAAAAATGCAGGCCAATAAACACAATGAAACCAAGATATATCCTTTCCAATTAAATGAACATCTGCTGGCCAAAATTTTTCTTTACCTTTCTGCCTTGTCGCAGAATAATAATTAAACAAAGCATCAAACCAAACATAACAAACATGTTTTTTATCAAAAGGCAAGGGAATCCCCCAATCAAAATTAGCTCGAGATATACTCAAATCCCTTAACCCCTCTTTAACCCGATTAATTATTTCTTGCTTCCTTTTCTTAGGACTAATAAAATCAGGATTTTCCTTATAAAATTTAAGCAAAGGCTTCTGATATTTACTCAACTTAAAAAAATAGCTTTCTTCTTTTAATTTTTCAGCTTTAGTTTTATGTACTGGGCATTTTCCATCAACCAAATCTTTTTCAGTATAGTATGCTTCACAACCAGTACAATAAAACCCTTCATATACTCCCTTGTAAATATCTCCTTTATCATAAACTTTCTGTAAAACCTCAGAAACAATTTTCTCATGATCTTTATCAGTAGTTCTAATGAATCTATCATATTCTATATTTAATTTTTTCCAAGCATTCTTGAATTTTGGAATTAAATCATCTGTAAATCTTTTCGGAGTTTTACCTGCTTTCTCTGCAGCTTGAGCAATTTTTTTACCATGGTCATCAGTCCCTGTAAGAAAAAAAACTTCATCACCTTTTATCTTATGCCATCTTGCTAAGATATCTGCCGCTATAGTTGTGTATGCGTGCCCTATGTGAGGTATATCATTTGGATAATATATCGGAGTTGTAACATAAAATTTCTTTGCCATATCAGAATTAGAAAATTAGAATATAAAAGATTAACTAAATTCAGGAGGAGTAAAAAGATAAGACAAATCTCTCTTTCCCCAATGAAACCACGTGTTATCGTATTTCCTATCAATAGTAATTGCGCCAATCATTTTATTCATTTCCCCTTTATTAAGGGAATGAAGTGTCAGACTTTTTCTATCTTTTCCTCCTTCATGAAAAATCAAACTTCTAAATCTTAAGTTATCTATAATCTTCATTATTTTTTTATCTTGAGGTATACAAAAAGGATTCATTCTGTAACGCACTCTAAACTCAGGATGCTGTTTAATAAAATCTGCTCCTATGTAAAATGCAAAAACAACTGGTCTTGACCAGATTGTTAATGTCTTCTTTCTCTTTTTATGAGCCTCTCCTGCAAAAAAAGTATTTTCATCTGTAGAAGTTTGCCCCATATCTACCCAGGAATAAAATTGTTCAACTGACCCCCATCTATGAATCGGAAGTCTTGAAAGATTAACTTTATGTTTTGCTCCTGGTTTAGTTCCTGAACCAACCATTACTCTAAAACTTCCTGCATAAGGATTTGGGTCAATGACTTCTCCGTCAAATACTCCTTCTTGCCTCATCTTTTCCATTTCAGCACCTCCAACAGCATCCAAAAATGTAAATCCAGAAAAATGTCCATCACTCCTTGCCCAATAAACCCCCATTGGAGGATTTTCAATATCACAATTTTCAATAGCTCTTCT
>JAUXAD010000045.1 GCA_030620045.1 archaeon | reverse complement strand
CCATCACCAGTCATTGCAACAATTTGCCCCTGCTCCTGCAATGCTTTAACAATCCTTGTTTTCATTTGCGGGCTTACCCTTGCAAAAATATCAACCTTTTTTACAGCTTCATTAAACTCTGGTTTTGTCATTTTTTGAAGCTCTGTTTCTGTAAGAACCTTGACATCAGCTTTTTTTTCAACCAAACCAATTTCCTTTGCAATTGCAATAGCTGTTTCTTTGTGATCGCCTGTTTTCATAATAACTCTAATCCCTGCATTTCTTGCTTTTTCAATTGCTTGTTTTATCTCCTGTCTTGGAGGGTCTTTCATTCCAACTAAACCAACAAAAACTAAATCACTAACTAATTCCTTAGAAACAGATTGGATATGACTTGGCATATCTTTATAACCCAATGCTAAAACCCTCATTCCTTTTCTTGCCAGTGTTTCTGCTTTTTTTAAGAACAATTCTTTTGTTTTATCATCTAATTTTATCTTCTTATTTGATTTAACAAAATAAGATGACTTATTTAGGATGGTTTCAAAAGCTCCGACAGAACAGAGATGTTTTTTCCTTGAAGATGACTCTATTAAACTTGCTCTAAATTTTAATTCAGAACTAAATGCTAAATCATCAATAACTTTTTCAGATAATCTCTGTTTGTCTAAGCCTGCTTTTTTTCCAAGAACAAGTAATGCAACTTCTGTTGGGTCTCCCACAACTTCATATTCTCCATTTTTTCTTAGAAGATTTCCTTTATTGCAAAGCGTAGCAATTGTTAATATTTTTTGCAATATTGGAATTTTTAATGGATTGATTGATTTTTTATTTTGGAAAAACTTTCCTATTGGCTCCCAGCCATTTCCTGTTATACTAAATTCTCCATCAGCAGTTATTATTTTTTCTATTGTCATTGAATTTTGCGTTAAGGTTCCTGTTTTATCTGTTGCTATAACTGTCGCAACTCCCAAAGTTTCAACAGCAGGCAAGTGTCTTATCACTGCATTTCTTTTTGCCATTCTTCTCGCACCTATTGCTAAAACAATAATTAAAACTGCAGGCAAACCTTCTGGAATTCCTGAAACTAATGAAGCAATTGTAAATAAAAATATCTCGAAAAATTCTAACTTGTTGATGAAATATCCGATAATGAAAGTTAATGCAGCGCCTATTGAAGCAAAGATTGCCATTTGAATAGCCAGCTGATTTACTTTTTTATTAAAGTGCATTTTTGGCTGCACAATTCCTTTAATTGACTCTGCCACCTGCCCGATGGCTGTTTTATTTGCTGTTGCCACAACAACTGCTTTTGCTTGTCCAGAAACAACTAATGTACTCATAAAAACCATGTTTGTCCTGTCGCCGAGAGTAATAGATTCATTGAGAATTTTCAAATTCTTTTCCTGAGGGAAAGATTCTCCTGTTAATGATGACTCTTGAGTTCTGAAGTTTTTTAGTTCAAAGAGACGAGCATCACCAGGAACCTTATCACCTTCTTCTAATAGAATGATATCTCCAGGAACAAGGTTTTGCGAAGGGATTTTTGTTATCTCATTATTTCTGTAAACTTTTGCATAAGAAACAATTAATTTTTTCAGGGCATCAATTGCTCTTTCTGCTTTTCTTTCTTGAATAAAACCAACAGAAGCGTTGATTAAAACAACAGCAAGAATAACATAAGCGTCAATTAAATGGTCAAACACAAAAGAAATAATCATTGCTACGAATAAGATGTAAATTAACGGGCTATTGAATTGCTTTAGGAAAACTAATATCTGTGGTGTTTTCTTTTGTTTGGATATTTCGTTTAATCCTATTTCTCTTAATTTTTTTGCTGCCAGTCCTTGAGTTAATCCTTTTTCAGAAGTTTTTAATTCTTGAAAGAGTTCTTCTTTAGTTTTTGTATGATAATTATTCACCTCTTGCATGATATATTAAAGATTAAGGTATTTATAAAATTTTTAGAGCAATCAATAAACTAAGCAAGACTAATCCAAATACAGTTATTTCTTTTTTGTATTTGATTTT
>JAUXAD010000002.1 GCA_030620045.1 archaeon | reverse complement strand
CATTTTGAAAAAAAACAAGATTTTGTAAATGCTTTCGCTGCATTAAATTACGCCCATGGTTGGTTAGATGCTGGAGTAAGGCTTGATGTTTTTAATGTGAAAGATGATAAGTTGTTTACAATAAAATAGACAAAGATTTTTATATAAATATTTTTTATTTATCTTTATGATAGAAGTAGAAATTAGAGCCAAAATAGATAAATTTGATGATATTAAAAAGAAGCTTGAAGAAATTAAAGCAAACCATCAGAAATCAGTTCATCAAATTGACAAAATTTTTGGACATCCTATGTTTTTGGATTCAAAAAATATGATAATTGAAGGAGGTATTGTTCCTAGAATCAGATCCGTAAATAATAAATGCTCACTTGAATTTAAAGAAATTTGCAGAATCAGCGGGGGCATAGAATTAAAATCAGAATTAAGCGATATTAATTTAGGACTTGCATTTCTGAACAAACTCGGCTTTAATGAAGCATTTACTATAGATAAGAGAAGAGAATCTTACAAATACAAAAATTTTATTATTGATTTGGATAATGTTAATAAATTGGGAAATTTTATAGAAATTGAAAAGATAGTAAATTTGCCGGAAGAAAAAGAAAAGGCAAGAGAAGAATGCATTAATTTATTGGCTCTAATTTCTCCAAATAGCAAAATTGAAAATAAAAAATACGGAGATTTAATGCAAGAACTAATTAATAAAAATCCGAATCCCAAAATATAAAAACACTCCTCCCTTTTTCCCCATATGAAAAAGAGGCTAATAGTTCTAAGTCTTGGAGGAAGTCTGATAATTCCTGACAATGTAGATACAACCTTTCTCAAACAATTCAAAAAAGTAATTCAAAAAAACACAAGAAAATATCTTTTCATAATTGTTTGTGGTGGGGGAAGTGTCGCAAGAAAATATATCAATGCTTTAAAGGATTTGGGAATTAATGAAAAATTTCAGAGTTTTTCAGGAATTTCAGCAACAAGAATGAATGCAAGATTCATGAATTATATCTTTGGCGTTAATCTTGAAGAGGGAATTCCCCACACAATGAAATCTCTGAAAAAATACACAAGAAAACAAGATGTGGTTTTTTGTGGAGCATTAGAATACAAACCAAAACAAACATCTGATTCAACAGCTGCTAGTATTGCAAAAAAGTTTAAAACAATTTTTATAAATTTAACAAATGTTTCAGGATTATATAATAAAAATCCAAAAAAATTCAAGAACGCAAAATTCATATCTGAAATTTCATGGAAGAATTTCTTAAAATTATCAAATAAAATGAAATTTAAACCAGGACAGCATTTTGTTCTTGACCAAAAAGCAGCCGCGATAATTCTTAAAAATAAAATTAAAACATATATAATCGGAAAAAATCCAGCACAACTTGACAAACTTCTAAATAATAAAAAGTTTAAAGGAACAATTATCTCTAGATAAGATAAAAATTTTGTTTAGGTTTTATTTAGAACTAGATTCAAATTCCTTTCTTGTTCTTTCTATTTCCTCTAAAAGCTTTTCATTTCCTTTATCAGGAGGTCCTACACTCCTATCAACTTCAAGGGATTCTTTAAAGTTTATCTCTAAAGCTTCAACTTTTGTACCCAAATTATTTAGTTTAAAAACTTGAAAATGTAAATGTGGCCCTGAAGAAGGTCCTGTATTTCCGCTCAAAGCAATTTTTTGTCCTGTCCTTACCGTATCTCCAACAACAACATAAGCATTATTATATTTCAAATGAGCATACTGAGAAAATTCACCCTTAGAATGTTCTAAAGTTATATAATTAATATATTTCAAATCATTATATTTTGGATCAGGACCTCCTTCTTTTGAATCCATTTTCACATCCACAACAACCCCATCCAAAGGAGCAAGAATAGGTGTATTCTCTTTCAAAGGAAAATCTATTGCATGTTCTGCAGGACCAAAATGAGCTCTAGGGTCAGAAACAGCCTTAGTAAAATACTTCTTTTCAAAAGGAAATTCATACACATTTTTTGTTAAAACCATACAAAAAACATCTGCAATAACTTTTTAAGACTTTCTAAAGACCTAAACAAAACTTCCCTTAACCCAAACATCAAACCACCAAAAATAAAAACCCTTTTCTCTTACTAACTTCATGAAAAATTTAAAGGAACAACAATTAGGATTAATCCTCGTTCGGAACAAGTTGCTCTTTTTTTAAAGAAATTCCTCGAACATCCCCTTCTAAATTCAAAGTTCTCCCAAAAGGAATAAATTCCCCTCGCTTTTCCCTTGCAAATCCCTCCATCTCATGTCTATCAAGATAGGCATCACGTGATAAAGGTTCTTCACATACTAAAATACCCTCTTGAAACTTTAAAAGAATCCTAGAATCTCTTATCGATTCATTCGAAAGAACACATACATCATAACAGTCACAATCCCCTTTAGGAAAATCGACATAAGGATAAAAGTATTTTTCCATAACTCCCTCAAAAATTTCGAATTTATAAATATTTATATAACTAAATATCTATAATATAATATGAAAAACACAATCCTCCTCCAAGAAAGTAATTTCAATAAGATACGTGAAAAGATAAAAACAAATTCTGATAAAACAATTATCTTCTCAAGTAACAATGATGAATTAAATAGAAAAGTTCTTGAAAAACTTCCAATTCAAATTCTTTTGATAAATCTTGCAAATAGAAAAGATAAACCAAAACAAAGAAATTCTGGATTCAATCATGTTCTTGCAAAAATAGCGAAAAAGAAAAATATAACAATCGGGATAAATTTAGATGAAATAATTAATTCAAAGGGTAAAAACAAAGCAAAAATCCTTGCCCGTATTTCCCAAAACATAAAACTTTGTAACAAAAACAAACTAAAAATGAAATTTATTTCTTTCAAACAAAAAAGAAATATTTATGATTTAAAAGCACTTGGCTTGGTTTTAGGCATGCCGACGTCTATGACGAGGTTATTGGACAGTGACAAATTTTAAACAATCCATAACAGCTTTCCAATAGCCGAGAAGAAACAATTATAAATTAATCCTTCTCTAAATTGTTATGGAAAAGATAATAGAATCTCTAAGTCCTAATGAAAGAAAGATTCTTCCACATCTTGAAGAAAAAAAAATAAGCGAAATTTGTAAAAAGTCTAACTTAGACCAGACTTCTGTATTAAGAGCTTTAGAATATTTGCAAAACAAAAAAATAGTGAATCTTTCTTTTAAAAAAAAGAAAATAATAGAAATAGGAGTTAATGGAGCATTATACAAAAAAAAGGGTTTGCCAGAAAGAAGGCTCTTGCATCTTCTAAATGAAAAAAGAATTCTTAAATTACAAGAAGCACAAAAAGAGAGCCGATTATCAAACGATGAATTTAAAGCAGCTATTGGAGCATTAAAGAAAAAAGCAATGATTGAATTAAAAAACCAAAGAATAATTTTAAATGCAAACAAAGAAGAAATTTCAAAAAAAATCCTTGAAGAATCCTTCATTGAAGTTCTTCCAATAGAGCATGACTCCTTATCCCCCGAACAACTTCACGCATTAAAATCTCTCCAAAACAGAAAAGATATAGTTAGAACAAAAGAAGAAAAAATAATCAATATTGAAGTTACTGAATTAGGGAAAAAAGCAATTAATTACAGAATAAAAGAAAAAGACTCAATTGAGCAAATAACCCCAGAAATCTTAAAAAAAGAATCACAATGGAAGAGCAAAAAATTCAGAAGATATGATATTGTCTCTTCAGTACCTGCAATTAATGGAGGGAAAAGACATTTTGTAAATCAATCAATGGATTATGCAAGAAAAATATGGACAGATATGGGTTTTAAAGAAATGACTGGAAATATGATTGTAAGTTCTTTCTGGAATTTTGATGCTTTGTTTACTGCGCAAGACCATCCTGTAAGAGAAATGCAGGACACATTCTTCCTTGATAAAAAAGCAACTCTTCCTGACAAAAAAATTGTAAAAGCTGTAAAAGATGCTCATGAAAAAGGAACAACAGGAAGCAAAGGTTGGCAATATGAATGGGATGATGAAGAAGCCAAAAGACTTGTCATGCGAACTCATACAACTTGCTTGTCTTCTCAAACATTGGCCAAATTAAAAGAAGAAAACTTACCTGCGAAATTTTTTGCTATTGGGAAAAATTTTAGAAATGAGACAGTTGACTGGAGTCATGGCTTTGAGTTTCATCAATCAGAAGGAATTGTTGTAGATGAGAATGCTGATTTTAGGCATTTACTTGGATATTTAAAACAATTCTTCAAAAAAATGGGTTTTGAAAAAATAAGATTCAGGCCTGGATTCTTCTCTTATACAGAACCTAGTGTCGAGGTAGATGTTTGGCATCCTGAAAAAAAAGTTTGGTTAGAATTAGGGGGAGCAGGAATGTTCAGACCAGAAGTAACAATACCTCTTTTAGGAAAACATATACCTATTCTTGCATGGGGGATGGGTCCTGATAGAATAATAACGGATTATTATGGAATAAAAGACCTTCGTGAATTATACAAAAACAATATAACTCAATTAAGAAAAATAAAATTTTGGATGAAATAATGGAAATCAAAGAAGCACAAGATAAGATAAAAGGATTTGATATAGCGAGAGGATGGAGAAATGATTGGAACATAAAGGATTTACTATTAAATATAACTGAAGAGGGTGGAGAACTATGGGACTTAATTAAATGGGTTAATGATGAAAAGCAAAAAGAAGTTATTAATAATAACAAAGAAAAAGTCTCTGATTACATAGGAGATACTTTATTCTTATTATTAAAAATTGCAAATCAAACCAAAGTTGACGCAAGTCAAGCTTTGCAAAATACATTAGAAGAATATGAAAGAAGAATGCCAGCAGAAAAAATGAAACAAGTTAAACATGCTAATACAAAAGCAGGGGGAATTGATAATAAATAAAATGGTTATACAACTTACTTTATGTTTGATATACCAACACCCCAAGATTCTCCTTGGACTTAAAAAAAGAGGATTTGGGGAAGGAAGATGGAATGGGTTTGGAGGCAAACTTAATGATGGAGAAACAATTGAGGATGCTGCAAAAAGAGAAGTAGAAGAAGAGATAAGAGTTAGTGTAAAAGAAATGGAAAAAAAAGGAATCATAACTTTTGAATTTCAAGACAGCCAAGAAACTCTTGAAGTCCATATATTTCATATATCTGAATTTAAAGGAGAACCAACTGAATCCGAAGAGATGAAACCGCAATGGTTCAATGTTGATGAAATACCTTTTGAAGAAATGTGGTCAGATGACAAACACTGGGTGCCATTATTTTTAGAAGGGAAAAAATTCAAAGGAACACTCCTTTTTGATAATGAAAAATCAAATAATATGCTTAATTTAGAATTAGTAGAGGTTGATGAAATATAAAATGGCAATAATAAACCTCAACAAAAAACAATTTGAAAAAGAAATAGGAAAATTAGATGAAAAAATGCAAGACAGAATTGCCATGTTTGGAACACCTATTGAAAAAATTAATAATGAAGAGATTCAAGTTGAAATCTTTCCAAACCGCCCAGATTTACTTTCTTATCAAGGATTTAAAAGATCCTTTCTAACTTTTTTAGGGAAAAAAACTGGATTAAAAAAATATAAAATAAATAAGCCAAAAAAAGATTACAAAGTTATCATAGATTCGTCAGTAAAAAATGTTCGTCCATATACTGCTTGCGCAATTGTTAAAAGTTTAAAATTAAATGATGAAAAAATTAAAGAATTAATTGAAATTCAGGAAAAACTACATATTACTATTGGAAGAAAAAGAAAAAAGATTGCAATAGGAATTTACCCTTTGGAAAAAATTAAGTTGCCGATAATCTTCAAAGCATTAGAACCTGATAAAATAAAATTCATTCTATTAGAAATGGACAGGGAAATGTCTGGACTTCAAATTCTTCAAAGACACCCCGCAGGAAGAGATTATGCTCATCTCTTAGCAGGGAAGGCAAAATTCCCAATCTTCATTGACGCAAACAAAAACATACTAAGTATGCCTCCAATAATCAACTCTCAATTGACAGGGAAAATAACAGAAAAAACAAAAGATGTTTTTATAGAATGTTCTGGTTTTGATTTTGAAATATTAAAAAAATGTCTTAATATAATTATAACAAGTTTAGCAGACATGGGAGGAAAAATTTACCAAATGGAACTAAAATATAAAAATATAAAAATAACTCCTGATTTAACCCCTGAAAAAGCAAAAATATCCCTGGAAAATACAAATAAACTTTTAGGATTAAATCTTGACGAAAAGCAACTAAAACAATTAATCGAAAAAATGGGATATGATTATAACAAAGGTGGTGTTAAAATTCCTGCTTGGAGAATAGACATTTTACATGAAGTTGATTTAATTGAAGATGTTGCAATTGCATATGGTTATGAAAATTTCATTCCAGAAATTCCAGATATATCAACTATAGGTCAAGAAAACTCAAAAGAAACAATCAAAAGAAAAATTGCAGAAATTCTTTCAGGATTAAAAATGCTAGAAGTTTCAAATTATCATTTGACAAATAAAAAAGATGAATTCACAAAAATGGGAATTTCAAAAAAACAAGAAAAAGATTTCATTGAAGTAGAAGAATCAAAAACAGATTATACTCTCTTAAGAAAATATCTAACACCTTATCTATTAAAAAATCTTTCAGAAAACATAGACTCAGAATATCCACAATCAATTTTTGAAATAGGGAAAGTTTTCAAATTGCAAAAAGAAGAAATAAATGAAAGAGAAAATCTTGCAGTAGCAATCACTCCTGGGAACTTCACAGAAATAAAACAAAGATTAGAATATTTTTTAAAAATGATTAATGTAAAAATAAAAATTAAAGAACCAGAAGAATTTCCATTACATTTTATTGATGGAAGAGTTGCTGAAATAATCTTAGGAGAAAGTGATTTAATGTCGAAGCAAATGAAGGTGGTTGGTGGGGATGGAAGGCGGAAGGAAAAACCAAATTCTGAGACATTAAATAAAAGAATAGGATTCGTAGGGGAAATTCATCCCAAAATTTTAAAGAACTGGAAAATAAAAATGCCTGTTGCAATTTTTGAGATTAATTTAGAAGAAATATTTGAAAAACTTGGCTAAGCATCATTCAAAAGCCTCAGCTGAGAGTCGAACTCAGGACCTCTTCATTACCAATGAAGTGCTCTAACCAACTGAGCTACTGAGACATATAAAATTCTAAGAATTAAAATATAAAAAATTATCTACAAAATTAATTACTTCTTCATCGCCTTCAGAATAAGAAAAACCAAAAGAACTATCAAAAATGCTACAGCTATGAATCCAAAAATCATTGCTAAAATTGAAAACAAATTCTTAAACAACTCATTAGTTAAAAAACTATACAAAACAAAAGATATTAAAGCCATAACTACAAACAAAATCAAATTTCTCAAAACTAAATTAATTTTTCTTTTACTAGCACGAACAAATCTTGAAGACTTCTTCGCCACCCTTTTTTTAGAAACTTTTTTCACCCTCTTTTTCTTCACCATTTTATAATATATAAAACATACTTTTTAAATTTTACCTATACATTAAAATTATTATCATTTACTATCCACTAGTTGAATTTCCTTCCCAGTCCATTTTAATCGCACTAGTTGTTATTGATTTTATATTCACAAAAATAGAGCCGAGCCAAGAAAAGTAAAGTCTGGACGCAGTCGTCACTCCTGAAATAGTTTTAAAATCTATATCCTGGTCTTTAAAAACAAAAGTAGAACTAATATATAAAAATAACACTAATGCTATTAAAAGTATAGCAAATATTTTATGCCTCATATGCTTTACCTGAACTACTATCCAAACTGCTATAATCAATGCTACTATAATAAAAATAATAAGTCCGACCTCCATAACAAATTAAGGAACAGTTAGTATAAAAAGATTTCGTAAACTTTTTTTAAGAATAGCCCTACCAGGATTCGAACCTGGGTCACAAGGTTCAGAACCTTGCATACTTGACCACTGTACTATAGGGCTGTGGATTAAAATGCAAATATGAGTATTAAAAACTTCTTAAATCACTAACTTTAAATATACTTAATTCTTTAATAAATCATGGAAGAGAAAGAAATTGGAAAAGTTTCTAGTTACTTTAGTCATGTAAGTGTAGCTGCCATAAAACTTTCAGGCAAATTGAAAATTGGAAGTAAAATCCATATAAAAGGCAACACAACAGATTTTGAACAAGAAGTAGATAGCATACAGATAGAGAAAAAGGATGTATCAAAAGCAAAAAAAGGTGACCACATTGGAATAAAAGTGTCTGAAAAAGTGAGACCTAATGACAAAGTTTTCCTAATTGAATAAACTATAAAATTTATAAAGAATTTTTACTAATTCTATAAATCAGATGCCCCTGTAGTCTAGAGGCCAAGGATGCCACCCTCTCACATTAGACAGAGAGGTGATTAAATCTCGATGAGAGACAAGGTCTATGCATCTTAATGCAACCTGTCTTGTTGGAGAACGGTGGTGACCCGAGTTCGAATCTCGGCAGGGGCGTTTAGGGGATTGTAAATCCCCTCTCGATTAAACTCGGGGAACCCGAGATTCGAATCCGAGTGACTTTGTGGTAGAGAGAAACTTCTAATATTAATTACTCGTGCAAGGTCGGGAGTTCGGCAGGGGCGTTTATGATATTGAAAATATTAGATGTTGTGATTGAAAGTTAGGCAGGGATGTTACAATACTTTTATAAATTATTATCCCATCAAATTAAAATAATAAAAGAGGTAGAATGAACATCAAAAAGTTTTTCATTAATTTTGTAATTATAACTGCAATGATTTTCTTAACAGTGACAAGTGTAAATGCATTGGACAAAGGTTATTGTGTAACAGCAGAAGTTTCAGATATTAGTCCAAGTTCAATTGGAGTCAATGAGGAATTTACTGTGGGAATACAAATTGAAAATTGCGGAGATGAAATACCAGAATATGTTTCTTTTGAATTGCTCAACCCCCCAACAGATATTACAATTAAAGAACCTTTAGTCATTAATATTTCTAAATTATATTATGGAAACAGTGAGAGATTTATTACTTATCATATGAAGACAACTAATGATGCTCAACCTGGAACCCATATAATCAAAACAAGATTGTCTTATGGATTAGAAAAAAATCTAAGAATAAAAAATTATAATATCACTTTTAATGTCATAGGAGACGAGGCAGAATTAAGCATAGCTTCTCTTAAAACTGACCCAGTACTTCCAAGAAAAGGAGAGATAGTTGAATTAACCATAAGAATAGAAAATACAGGGGATGCAACTGCAAAATCAGTAAGCGTATATGCAAATCATTCATTTCAAGGATTAAAACAGTCATTTATTGGTGCACTTGATTCAGATGAAGATGGTCCAGCTGTCTTAACTTTTATTGTGGATAAAGCAGGAGAGTTTGAATTTCCAGTTACTATTTCATATAAAGATGATTTTGGGGATAATGAAATAAAAACAAGTATAAGTCTTACTATCTTAAAGAAAAAATCAAATATTGGGGTAATTATTCTTACCATATTAATAATCGCTATTTTTGGGGGAGGAATATATTATTTTATTAAAACAAAAAAAGCAAAAGAAAAAATAATTCACCAACTTCTGGGTGGAGAAAAAAATGAAGAAATTAAAACTCCTAAAATAACAGAAAAAACTCATACAGAAAAAAAGGAAAGAGAGAAAAAAGAAAGAAGAAAAAAAGAATTCAAAAGAGAAATATTAAGAAAATATAAAAAATGAGGGGAAAATGCTTAATGACCTTAAAGTTGGATTTCTTAGCGCAAAAAGTTCTATAAAGAGGGGAAATAAAAAAACCCTAGCATTCATAGTATTTGTTCTAGCTCTTATTTTTATGAATTTAGTGTTTTTACCTTCAATGATGGGGGGAATGACTGGCATGTTCAATAATTTTATGATATATCCTTATGGAGACATTGTTGTTGAGCCAAGTGGCGATAATATTTACATAAACAATGCAGACAATGTATTGCAAAAAGTTAGAGCAATTCCAGATGTAAGTGCCGCAACAAAAAGGTTAGATGCAGGAGTGTCCATAAAACATAAGCATAAAGTTGTAGGCGCCTCAATAACAGGATTATTCCCTACAGAAGAATATGATATCTCGCAATATCCTTATATTATAAGTGAGGGAGAATTTTTAGGAGACCTTGCACAAGATGAGATTATAATTGGTGCAATGCTTGCAGAAGGTTATTTCGGTTCTGAAATATATGATAATTTAGGTGAGGTAAAACCAGGATCATTTGTTAATGTAACATACAATAATGGTGTGCAAAGAACATACAAGGTAAAAGGGATAATGGAAGGCACATTTGAGCTTACTGACTTAAATGCTTTAGTTCATTATGAAGAGATTAAAAATGTATATGGTCTTGATGAAGGTAAAGCGACAAGTGTTGTTATAAGAGTAAAGGACGCTGATAATTCGGCAAAAGTAAAAGAGAAAATAATTGCAGCTGGAGTTAAAGAGCAGGTTTTTACAAATAATGAAAAATCTGATGCTATCTTAAGACAAGCCATGGAAAGCTTAGATTTGGTAAATGTTATTTCAAAATATGTTAGTTTAATTGTGGGAGCTACATTAATCTTAATTATTGTTTATATTAATGTTCTGAATAGAAAAAAAGAAATAGGAATTTTAAAAGCAGTCGGCATATCTCCTCGTTCAATAGTAATATCATATGCATTTATTAGCATGTTCTATGTATCAATGGGGATACTTGCAGGATTGGTTTTATACTTTATACTTATGTATTATTTTACTATAAGTCCTGTAGTTTTTTATGAGTCTATTGAAATTATTCCAGAGATTCAGGGAGAATTAATAATACAAAGTATTTTTACCATGCTTACCATGTCAATTATTGCAGGAGTTCTTCCTGCTTGGAGAGTTTCAAAAGAGAGTATATTAAACGCAATTTGGGGGAGATGAAATGGATGAAAAATTATTTAAACTACTAGATAAAAAGACAAAAGAAAGATGGAAGAAATTTAGTAAATATTATCTGAAAGATTCTAAAAAATTTATTAATAGAATTTCTAGGGATTATGAAAAAGCAGGAATGTTTCCAGTTCATGTTTTGAAACAGATAAAAAGAATTGATAAAAAAAAGTATGATTCTGCTGTATGTGTGTTAAGAGGAGCTTTACCTTATACTATCTTATTTGAAGCTGATGGTTGGAAGATTCACTATATTATGTGTGGAAGAAGAAATGAAGAAATTTTTAAAAAAAAGAGATTTAATATGAGTGTTGACAAATCTTTAAAGCAAATTAAAGGGAATAAAATATTAATAATTGAAAATAATTCTCCTACAGGAAATACTCCAATAATTGTTAGAGATAATCTAAGAAAAAAACTTGGAATTAAAAAACCAGATTTATTTTTAGATTATTTTTATTTGAATAAAAATAAAATTCCTAAATGGTTAAAAAAAGTTGGTCCTTTTTGGAAAACTAAAAAGAAATTAAATAAATTTGGCAAAATCTATGAAGCTTCTTCAATAAAAGTTAATAATATAGAAAAAAAGAAGTTAATCAGAGAGTTTTTGGAAAAATTAAAATGATTAATAAAAAAAGTCACCTAAAAGTATGGTATAAAATCTCCCCAGATCTTATTGATTTTAATAGTCAGAACTATTTAAAGGTTTTGGTAAATGGAAGTCGAAAGCGCCCTGGTCGCCTAATGGTATGGCAGCTGTCTAATAAACAGCCGGTCTCCCCAGACCCTCTGGGTTCGATTCCCAGCCAGGGCGCCGACAATTCCTTCAGGAGATTAAACTAAATGGATGAAAAAACATTAATCAAGATAAAAAATCTGGAAAGATACTATAAAACTGATTCAATTATAGTGAAAGCCTTAAATGGTGTTTCATTTGAAATACAAAAGGGAGAATTTATTGCTATTATGGGTGCAAGCGGTAGTGGAAAAACTACAATGTTAAGAATTCTTGGTTTAATTGACAAACCAACTAAGGGGGAATATATAATTAATAATCTTAATGTAGTTGATTTACCAGAAGAAGAAAGAACATATTATAGATTAACACAATTAGGATATGTTTTCCAAGATTATGCATTAATCAAGGAAATGTCAGCAGTTGAAAATATTAGCATTCTCTCTTTAATGGAAGGAAAAAATAAGAAAGAGTCTATTGGGGAAGCTCATGAAGCATTAACAAAAGTAGGATTAGGGGATAAAGATAAAAGAGTTCCTGACGAACTTTCTGGAGGAGAAAAACAAAGAGTTGCTGTTGCTAGAGCCATTGCCAAAAAACCAAAAATTCTTTTTGCAGATGAACCTTGCGCAAATCTCGACACCCATACATCTGAACAAATTTTAGAAGTTCTTAAGGAACTGAATCAAAAATATGGGCAGACTATTGTAATGGTGACACATGAACCATGGCATACCAGATATGTTTCGCGATTAATACAATTAAAAGATGGTTTGATTGTTAGTGATAAAAAGTTAAGGGGATAAGTATTAGTGGAAATTTTTAAAAACAAATAATTTTATAAACTAATTACACAAAACAATTTTAGAGGTGCTGGTTCCTCAGAAGCCTTATTTCTGAAAAATAAAAATGACACGGACAAGCCTTGGTGAAAGTTTTGTAGCTGCAACAAAGGGAATTTATCTTGGAATTTCTAAAGATAGAAATACAAAGATTCATCTTGCGATTGGATTCATAGTTCTCATAAGTGCTTTTCTGTTAAAAATATCAAAAATTGATTTTATAATAATTTCCATTGTATGTTTTTTAGCAATAGTTTTAGAATTATTTAACAATTGTATAGAAAGAGTAATAAATGCCATATCTCCTAATCATAATAAAGAATTAGGAAAAGTAAAAGATATTTTAGCAGGAATTGTTTTAACAGCAGATTTTTTAGCTGTAGTAATTGGATTACTAATTTTTTACAGGCCATTAATAAAAATCTTGAATATCCCTCCAATATATCCTCTGATAATATTTACAATAATTAATGCCCTTCTTATTGCTGTTATTCTTCTTACATATTACCTAAAGAAAAAATAAATTATTCCCAAACAATCCGCGCATCAACAATTATTGCTCCTTTTTTATCAACAATTAATGGATTAATATCAAGCTCTTTTATTTCAGGATATTTTTTAATTAACTGGCATAATGCGATTAAATTTTTTTCTATAACATCAATATTTTCTTTATTTAATCCTTTAGCTTTTTTAACTTCTTTAATCATTTCTCTTGCTTCTGTTTTATCAAAGGCACAAATTCTAAAACTTACATCTTTAAGTTTTTCAGTATAAATTCCCCCAGCACCAAAAGCAACAACATGCTCAAACTCAGGAGTTTTCTTAATGCCTAATAAAAATTCTTTTCCTTTAATCTGTTTTTGAATCATAACTCCTTCAAAACCCTTAATCTTCTCAAGTTGCCTAAATGCTTTCATAGCCTCCTCACAACTCTTAATTCCTAACTTAATCCCTCCAACCTTATTTTTATGAATAATCTTTTTCCCAGAAACCTTCATAACAATAGGGAAATCAATTTTTTTTATTGCATTTTCAATCTTAAATTTTTTTTTAATATAAACTCTTTTAACAATTTCAAATCCTCTTTTCTCTAAAAACTTCTCAGCCTCTTTTTCAGTATACACTTTCATAAGTCAAAAAAGAAATCTATTTATATATAGTTTTCGAATTAACAAGATGAAAAAAGAGGGATCATTAAAAAATTTCTTTAATCCAAAAACAATTGCAGTAGTTGGAGCATCAAATAATTCAAAAAAAGTAGGAAATGTATTAATGAAAAAACTCTCAAATTTTAAAGGAAAGATTATTCCAATCAATATAAAACACAAAAAAATTCTTGGAAAAGAAACTTACCCATCTGTAACAAAATATCCTGAAAAAATAGATTTGGCTGTAATTGCAATTCCTGCTAAAATAGTAAAAAAAATTTTAAAAGATTGTGGAAATAAACAAATAAAAAATGTGATTGTAATAAGTGCAGGATTTTCAGAAAAAGGAAATAAAAAATTAGAGCAAGAAATAATTAAGCTTGCAAAAAAATATAAAATAAACTTGCTTGGACCAAATTGTTTTGGAATAGCAAACCCTTATTTAAACTTAGACACGACTTTTGCAAAAAGCCATGTAAAAAAGGGTGACATAGCATTCATCAGCCAGAGTGGAGCATTATGGAGCTACATTGCAGATTTCTCAAAAGGAATTTCAGGCTTTGTAAGTTTAGGCAACATGGCTGACTTAAGTTTCACAGATTTCATCAATCATTTTAACAAAGACAAAAAAACAAAGAAGATAATCCTCTACATTGAGAAACTAAAATACGGAAAAGAATTTATTAAAGCTTGCAAAAATTCAAAAAAAGAAATAATTGCAATAAAAGCAGGAAAAACAGAAAAAGGTTCTAAGGCAACAATAAGTCATACAGGGAGTTTAGCAACAGATTTTGAAATTTACAAAGGAGCATTTAAACAAGCACATGTCAAATTAGTAAATTCCTTATCCGAAGCATTTAATATCAAAAAAGAAAAAATCAAAATAAAAGAAAAAAAGAAAAAGATAATAATTATAACAAATGCAGGAGGAGCAGGAGCTTTAATGACAGATTTACTTATAGAACAAGGATATATCGTCGACAAACCAATAGATTTAATAGGAACAGCTTCAGCAGAAGATTATAAAGATGCATTGAATAACTCAAAAATAAAAAAAGATAATTCAATCATTGTTATTTTAACTCCCCAAACTATGTCAGAGCCAGAAAAAACAGCGCGAGTCATTGTTGATTTCAAAAAACAAAACAAAAAATACATCACCGCATTTTTCCTCGGAGAAAAATCAATAAAAAAAGCCAAACAAATTTTAGAAAAAAATAATATTCCTTGTTTTACAAGAATTTAATTTAACAAAATCAAATTTTTATATCTAAAATCCCAACTACTTCTAATTTTTCAGTTCCCCCTTCAATCTTAAATTCTCCCCCATATACTTCAACATCTCCTCTAAACTTTCCTAGCCTAACTTCTTCTTCATTAATATTAATATTAATTTTCCCATCATTTAAATTTATTGAGCCAGAAGTAGTATAAGATAATGGATTAAGAAAAATATTATCTACTTTCAAAAATTTATATCCAATATCCTCATCAAAATATATCTTCATGTCATCACCAGATGTAGGAGTAGCAGAAATACCATTAATTAAAACTTCAGATGACTTCCCTTTTAATTTTAAAATATTTTCTTTATCAAAAGACAATTCCCCATTATAATCAAATATAACTATATAGGTTTCACTTAATTGGCCTAAGTCAAATTTTTCCCTTCCCACATAGAAAAAATCATCTATTTTATTTATTCTCATTTCTATTTTATCTATCTTACCTTTGATAATCAAATCATCTGGTTGTATTAAATTTGCACTAATATTTATCGAATTCTCCAGATTAATTTCACTACTAAAACCAATTGAATCAATTACCCTAGATGTTATTTTGCCTTCAAAAAATGCAAAATAAGTAAGAGAGGACACTACTAATAGGAACACCACAAATATAATTGCTTTTTTGTGTTTACTATACACATCAACTTCTTTTCCTATAAGACTTTTTAATGTCATGCTTTAATCCTCTTCTTTAATGCTTTTTTCTGACCTTTATTCATTATTTCATTCACCTGTGCTTCTAAAAGATCCACAAACTTCTCAGGTTTATTAATATTTTTAAGTTTAATAATGTTAGCACCAGAAGCAGCATGAACCTCAATATTCCCATAACCAAGCAATCTCTGCCATAAATTTTGATTCAAATCAATATCAACTATAGATTCAAGCAAGATTTTCTTAGATTTTCTTGAAACAATTCCTTTAAGATGTACTAAATAAAGAGGCGTAATCTCATAACCAATCCTTTTTCTACAAATTTCTGTGATAAGAATTCCTAGTACTATAAACAAAACTGCTCCCATCAAAGCAAACTTATTCAAGGGCAACTCCATAACTTTTATGTAGATTATAAGACCAGCCACAAGAATCATCATTAAATAAATAAACACATATACTTTTCTTGAATTATGAATACGCACCATCTTTTTTTACTAATTTTTGAAATTAATAAGTATAATATACTAACTTTTATGATATTTAAGTTTTCTGGATTCTCTAGATTAAGAAAAAATATTTAAACTGAAATTATCAAGAATTAGTATGAAACGCTCATCAAGAAGATGGAAGAAAAAAAGGCAAATGCGTTGGAAGTGGCAGCGTAAAAGACTTAGAAAGGAAAAGCGCAAGAGGAAATTGAGAAAAGCTAGGAGCAAATAAGGTTTTTAAGATGATTACATATTGTTTAAGACATGGCGAAGCAGAACATAATTTGAATCAAATAATGAATGGAGATCCTTCTAAACAATTTCATTTAACAAAATTAGGAAGGCAGCAGATAGAAGAAGCAGCCTTAACAGTAAAAGACATACCCTTAGAAATTATTTTTACTTCTGAATTTCCAAGAGCAATAGAGACAGCAGAGATAATTAACAAATATCATCAAATTCCCATAATAAGAGATAAAAGGCTTAATGATCTTGTTTCTGGAGTTGAAAGTCAAACTTATTCTTTCTATAAAGAACAACAAAGGATGGCTGTAAAAGAACAAGAAATACATCCTGAAAAAGTTAGACTTAATGATGGAGAATCTCTTGAGAATGAACTACAAAGAATATATGATTTTCTTGATGAAACAAGAATGCGAGATTATAAACATATATTAATATCTGCTCATTTTGATACTGTCCAAATAATTAAGAGATATGCAAGAGGCTTACAAGTGGAAGAAGATTTTGTACCTCAACAAGGAAAGATATACAGATTTAAGATATAATTCTTCTTCTAAATCATAACAATCTTTATTAATTGATTCCCAATAAATTAATTATGATAAGTAGTATTTGGACAGAAAAATTCAGGCCCTCTCAATTTTCTGAACTAGTTGGTCAGGATGATATTGTAAAAAGAGTTCAATCATTAACAAATTCCTTAAACATCCCCCATTTATTATTCGCAGGACCAGCAGGAACAGGAAAATCCACTTTAGCATTAATAGTCGTAAAAGAACTTTTCAAAAAAGACTGGAAAGAAAATTATCTTGAGTTAAATGCTTCTGATGAAAGAGGAATTAATGTCGTGAGAGAAAAAGTGAAAAATTTTGCGAGAACAAAATCATTAGGAGATGTGACTTTCAAAGTAATCTTTCTAGACGAGGCTGATGCCTTGACGCCTGAAGCACAACAAGCCTTACGAAGAACTATGGAAAATTATTCAGCAACATGCAGATTCATTCTTTCCTGCAATTACTCAAGCAAAATTATAGATCCAATCCAATCAAGATGTGCACTTTTCAGATTCAAACTTTTAGAAAAAAAAGATATTGAAAAATATTTAAGAAGCATAATAGAAATAGAAAGTATTTCAGTAACACCCGAAGCAATAGAAATCATATATGAAGGAAGTGAAGGAGATTGCAGAAGAGCAACAAATTTACTTCAGTCAACTGCATCTATAAGTCCGAACATAACTGCTGAATTAGTATCTACAATGATTTCAAATGCAAAACCAAAAGACATCAAAATTGTTCTGGATTATGCATTATCAGGAGATTTTCAGAAATCAAGAGAAAAACTTCTTGATGTCATGCTCAAAGAAAGCATCGCTGGGCAAGATGTAATTAAAGCCATCCAAAAAGAAATTTGGAACTTACCAGTAGAACCAGAGATAAAAGTCAAACTAACTGAAAAAACAGGTGAAGCTGAATTTAGAATTGTGGAAGGAAGCGACCCATTTATTCAACTACAATCTCTTTTAGCAAGCTTTGTATTGGCAGGGTTGGGGAAGGGATGAAATGAATGATATTGCATTAACTTTAATAAAAAATGATAATGAAATATTTTTAGTTAAAAGGAGATTTAAACCATTTGAAAATTATTGGTCTTTTCCAGGAGGAAGAAGAGAATCAAATGAGTCTATCGAAATAGCTGCTGTAAGAGAGGCGAAAGAAGAAACAGATTTGGACATAGAAATAATAAGAATGTTGGATAATTTTGTTGGAAGGGGCGATAATAATAGAACTGCAAATCTTTATATTTTTCTCTGTAAAGCAAGATCGCAAGACTATTTTGTGGATAAAGAAGAATGTTTAGAGGGAGGGTGGTTTGATATAAACAAAGTTTATCAGGGTATGCAATTAATCCCTGTATTAAAAAAATACTTACAAGAAAATGCAATCATGGACTGAAAAATACCGCCCTAAAATTTTTGAAGATGTAAAAGGACAAGATGAAGCTGTTGCTAAAATAAAATCTTTTACTAATAGCTTCAAACTGTCGGGTGGGCGGGTGGGAAAGCCATTAAAAAAAGCTCTGCTCCTCTACGGACCTCCTGGAACAGGTAAAACAACCTTAGCTCATGTTATAGCCAATGAAATAGATTCAGAAATATTTGAACTAAATGCTTCAGATGTAAGAAACAAAATCAAATTACAAGAAATTCTTAAACCAGCAATTGAACAAAAATCATTAACAAAAAAGGGAAAAATAATCTTGGTGGATGAAGTAGATGGTATTAGCGGATATTATGATAAAGGAGGAATTCTAGAACTATTATATTTAATTGGATCTGCATCTTACCCTATAATCATAACTGCTAATGATGTATGGAACAAAAAATTAAGTTCATTAAGAAAAAAATCAGAACTTGTTCAATTAAAAGAAATTGATTACAAAACAATTAAAGATATCATGCTTAACATTTTAAGAAAAGAAAATCTCTTCATGAACCTGAACATTTTAACAAGTATTGCGATAAGAGCAAAAGGAGACATAAGAGCAGCAATAAATGATTTGCATGCAACATCACGGATGAGAGATCCTTCTTTAATAACTTTTGATGAAAGAAACAAAGAAATAGATATTTTCAACGCATTAAGAATGATTTTTAAGGGAAAGCCAACAAATAGTATCTTAAAACTTTTTGATTCTGTAAAAATGCCAATAGATGAAATAATCTTATGGATGGAAGAAAATATCCCTGCAGAATATCAAGGAGAAGAACTTGCAAAAGCTTTTGATGCATTAAGTAAAGTAGATATTTTCAAAGGAAGAATTTACAAACAACAATATTGGAGATTTCTGGTTTATGAAAACATTCTTTTAAGTTATGGCATCTCAGCTTCAAAACAAAATATTAAAACAGGGTTTACAAGTTATAAAAGATCTACAAGAATTTTGAAAATTTGGCTTAATAATCAAAGAACAGCGAAAAAGAAATCAATCGCTAAAAAATATGCTCAATATGTTCATGTTGGACAAAAGCGTGCAATGAATGAATTTCCAATAATGAAACAGATTCTAAAAAATCCAGAAGCAAGAAAAGAACTTAAGTTAACAGAAGAGGAAATTGATTATTTAGAGAAATAATTAGTTTAACTGCAACTTGCTTCTTCAGTTGAAGTTGATTGAACATTACTAACTTGTGGGATAGGGCATCCTGTCGCTTCACCTAAATCTTCCAAAGTTCTGGCACCAGTATAAGGCTCACCATTAAGTTTTATTGTAGGATATCCTGTATCCACCATCTGAGAACATATCTCTTCATTTTCAGGGTCAGTACATTCAATATAAGCATCTCCTGCAACATCAAAGCCACCAAGTATTTCAACTAGCTTTTTTGTATAACCACACCAATTAGCACCATAAATCTTTATTCCATTTTGCGCCAAACAACTTGAAAACTCACGAAGCTTCTCCAAATCCTCTTCAGAGTATTCTTCTGAAGTTTGTTGTTGATCTTCCTGCCCAATATCATTTAAAGGAACCAAACCACCTGATAAAAAATATTCTCCATCTTTAGTAATCATTAAAGGAACATCCCTTCCATCCATTGTTAAAGTAACTTCATAAAAATTTCCCACATCTTCAACACCAACTAATTCTGCATCTGCTCCTTGTTGATTTGCAAAATCAAGAAGAGCATCACCTGCTTGCCCCGCAGAAATAACATTTCCAGTCATCCCTCCAGAAAAATTACCAACCAATAGTATTAAAGTTACAATTCCTAAAACAAGTGTTGAAAGAATCCAAGGATTTTCTCTCATTTTTTCAGTAAGCTTTCCCTTCTTATCTGGAACCTCTTCTTTTTTTTCTACAACCTCCTCAATTTCTTTCTCTTCTTTATTTTCTTCTTCCATCTTAAAAGTATGAAAAAATCTTTTAAAAATGTTTTGGTGAAACAAAACAATTAAAAATCTTCCCAACTCTTTTCAACTATGGCATATGATATTATAGTTGGAAGAGGCGCAAGTGACAAAGAAGTTTTTGGTAAAAAAGGATTAATTTTTATTGGAAAAGGTTTTGTAAAAATGGGTCAGTATACTTCTCTAAGCAATAAAATTTTCATGGATGTAGCAAGAAGTCATGTTGTCCTCGTGGCGGGAAAGAGAGGAAGCGGGAAGTCATATACATTAGGAGTCATAACAGAAGAACTTTCCAACCTCCCCCCAGAAATAAGCCAAAATATTGCATCTTTAATTTTTGATACAATGGGAATTTATTGGACTATGAAATTTCCAAATGAAAAGGATAAAAAATTATTACAAGATTGGGATTTGAAATCAAAGAATCTTCCAACAAAAGTTTTTGTTCCATTTGGACATTATGATGATTACTTAGAAAAAGGCATTCCTATTGACGAAAAATTCGCTTTAGATGTTACAGAACTAAATTCTGAAGATTGGATTATAACTTTTGGTTTAGATATAACAAACCCTATATCAGTTTTAATTGAAAGAACTATAACCAGATTAAAAGAAGAGCAAAAAGAATTTAATATTAAAGAAATAATTTCAAATTTAGAGAAGGATGAAAAAACCTTGGGAGAAACTAAAAATGCTGCCATAGGATTGTTTGAAGCGGCAGATACATGGGGGGTATTTGCAAAAAAATCAAAGCAAGCAACACAAGTAAAAGATTTAATTTCTGCTGGAACAACTTCTGTTTTAGACTTAAGTGTTTATAGCTCAATCGGAGCTTTTAATGTAAGAGCTTTAGTCATCAGTTTAATTTCAAGAAAGATTTTCAACCAGAGAATGGACGCAAGAAAAAAAGAAGAAATAGAATCTGTCTCAAAAGGTCTCGATTTTTCATCAACTTCAGAAAAAAAAGAAACCCCTTTAGTTTGGATATTCATAGATGAAGCACATGAATTCTTACCCTTAAACAAAAAAACAGCTGCAACAGACGCATTAATTCAATTATTAAGAGAGGGACGACAACCTGGGATTTCTGTGGTTTTGGCGACACAACAGCCAGGGAAAATTCATACAGATGTCATGACTCAATCTGATATTGTTATTTCACATAGGGTTACTAGCCAGCCAGATTTAGAAGCCCTTAATCATATTATGCAAAGTTATCTTCTTGAGAGTATAAAAAAATATATGGATGATTTGCCAAGCTTAAAAGGTTCTGCAATAATTCTTGATGATAATTCAGAAAGAATTTATCCAATGAGAATACGCCCAAGATTTACTTGGCATGGTGGGGAAGCCCCAACTGCTATTAAGGTTGAAAAACGGCTTTGAGCCGAGACGAAGTGCCATTGGCATGGCGAGAGTTTACACGAGTCTTTCTATCACCCTTAATTACGAGTGTGGGCTCGAGTTGGAGAAGCCCCAACTGCCATTAAGGTTGAGAAGAGGTTATAAAATCTTAAGGACAAGGATGAGATCGTTTATATTCACTCAATTCCTTGCCAAATTTAATAATTGTTCCATCTCTCATAACATATGCACCACCAGAACGAATCTCTTCTCTCGAATTTATTAAATTAACACGATATATTGCTCTTTCTGGAGAATCAGGAGTAAGTGCAGGATTAACAAGTTCAATCCTTATTCCCACGTCTTTAACTCTCTCTGATATAATTTCAACAATATCTCCAATAAAGTTAACTTTCAAATTTTTATTTTCTAAAGTTTCCATCACATACCAAAAAGTAAATAGTTTATAATATTTTATATATTATTAAACATATATTATAAAATCTCAAAATCAACCCTAACCCTAATCTTATAAGGAGCAATTTCTCCTGCAGATTTTACTTTCAAAATTTTTATTTTTTTCCTAAACTTCTTTGCTTCTTGCTTTATTTTCTCTAAAATTAAATCTGTTTTATCCTCCTCGCAAAAATCATAATAATAAATTCTCGTTCCTTTCTTACTCAACATAAATGCCTGTTCTAAAAAACTATCTTTCAACCTTGGACGAGGCATAACAATCACATCAAATTTCTTTCTAATCTTCTTAACAACCATTTTAATATCTCCCTGAATAACTTCCACTTTATCTTTTACCTTATTCAATTCAATATTTAACTTCGCATATTTATTTGCTTCTCTGTTAATTTCATTAGAATAAACTCTTTTTGCCTTAGAATTTTTTGCTATAACAATTGAAAAAGGAGCAACACCAGCAAACATAACTAAAACTTCATCATCTTTTTTTATTTTTGATGCAATTTCTTTTCTTTCATTACTTAATCTTGAAGAAAAATAAGTCTTATCAATGTTAAACCTAAAAACACATCCATTCTCTTTATACAAAATTTCTTTAGTCTTTTCTCCAATTAAATGCTTTGTAGAAATTTTTCTAAGCCTGCCTTTAACTCTTCCAAGTTTTTCCAAAACAGTTCTCACAGAACAATTATCTTTCAGAATCTTTTCAGCAAATTTCTTTTTCTCTTTTTGTTTAAACCCCTTAGGAAATTTAACAATAGCAGCATTCCCTAAAATATCAAATGCTCTGATCTTCATAAAGGATAAAGTAAAAAAGAATTATTAAAGGTTGTGGAAAAAGATTATTTTGTAAAATATTTCATCTCTTTATTTAAGTTCTTTCTCATTTTCCTAGCTTCAGATAGTGTCACTCTCTTTTCGCGAACCGCCTCATCAATTTCTGCAAGTTCTTTCTTCAAATGCATAACATTCTTCTGTTTATTCAAATTTTTAAGTTTTTGCTCCTCAATTTTTAAAAAGAAT
Source organism: archaeon (assembly GCA_030620045.1). Taxonomy (GTDB): domain Archaea; phylum Nanobdellota; class Nanobdellia; order Pacearchaeales; family GW2011-AR1; genus JAUXAD01. The sequence continues at coordinate 32,036 of JAUXAD010000002.1, read as the reverse complement.
TTTTGTAGAGTTCCATCAATCACTGCCATAATACCTGCACCAATAGCAGTTATTAAATAAATAGAATGAAGATCTCCCAACTCTATTTTTCTATAGAACCATAATCCAATAAAAATAACTGCAAAAAATATCCAAGCAATTCTCCTTACAATAGAATACTCCTTACCTTTAAACCCCACATTAACAATCGTGAAATATATTATAAAAGGTATACCTGCAACCAATGCTAAACCCAATACTTCAGAGGGAAACATAATCGTCTTAATTAATCCCTCAGTAGCAATCCCTCTTACAGCTAAAACAGATACGGCAAAAGCAACAATATTTAAAATAACAGGCTTCTCATCAAAAAGGGGTATCTTCTTCAAAGATAACCAAACAATTCCAAGAATAATAACAAAAAATAAAACTTTTGCAAATAATAACTTCTCAGTAATCTCTCCCCCTAAATCCCCTAATAAAAACTCTGCAATAGGTCTTAAAATTTTAATAACACTCTCTCCAACAGCATTTATACCAATAATAAAATCCCCAACTTCTTCTCCTCCTCCACCTCCAGCATCTCCTGCTGTAAGTCTATCACCAAAAGAGGCTTGTCCTGTAATATTACTCTCTCCAAAACTTACAAAACTCAAAACAATTACAACGATAAAAAATGCTGCAATTGCAACAGCTAATAATCTTTTATTATTAACAAAGTCTTTAATGCCAGAAATCTTAAGGTTTTTCTTACTCTTCCTGACTTTTCCTCTTTTCATAATTACATGACATCTTTTTAATTTATAAATATTGTTATTATCTCAAAAACGTTTTTAAATCCAGTCTCCTAATCCCTTTTGTTTATTCTTCTCTTTAATTTTTCTTAATCTATCAAATTGCTTTTCAACTCTGTCTTCAGAAAAATCATGTTCCTCAACTAAAATATTTTTAATTTTTTTTTCATTAATCTTTTCAAATTTAAAATCCGCATCAACTATTTTAGGCTTATGAAACAATTCAAAAATTTCTTGCCAGTCAAATCTATCTTCTTCATTCAAACTCATCATTTGTTCTTCAACATTTTTAAAAATTAAAACAGGTTGCTTGTATTTTTGGACAATTTGCAACGCCCTTTTTTGCCCAATTCCAGGAATTCCTTTTGGATTATAATCTGTTCCTACAAGTATCCCTAAACAAATTAATTGGTCTAAATTTATCTCTAAAGAATTCAAAACTTTTTCCAATTCAATCATCTCTGGTTTTATTTCTACCCATCCAGAAAAAGTTTTTCTTCTTCTTGCCAAAGTCAAATTCTGAATTAATCTGGGAGTTCCAAAAAGTAAAGTATCATAATCCTGGCTTACCCCGGCATAAACACTTTCTTCTACTTTACAAAGATGAGCAACTTCTGCTTCTCCTTCACTTGGGGCTTGGACAACAGCAATTCCCATGGCTTTCAAAAGTTCTTTACTTTCTTTAATCATTTCATCATCAAGTCTCACTAATTGACTTCCATATCTTTTCATTGCACTTAAATCTTCTTTTTGCTTTGCTTCTTCATATTTTCCTTTTGCAATCTCTCTCCCTTGTCCTCTTTTTTCATGTGTTTTTGCTTTAAGTTCTGGAGGTTCCCCATCAAAAACATAAACCAATCTTATCCCGTCAGAAAGCAAAGCAACATTTCTGTAAAAAATTCCAGAAAGATGACTTGTAATCCTTTTTTTATTATCCATCAAGGGAGTTCCATCTACTTGCCGAATTGTAGATAAGAATTGATATAAAACATTAAAAGCATCAACACAAACAAGTTTCCCTTTTAATTCTGAGATATTCAATTCTTTTCGTGGAATAATTTCTCTAATGTTTAAACCCATGTATATTAATAGAGTAAGAAATATAAATAATTATCTAATTTAAGTGAAAGTATGAGTTTCACTTTTCATGAATTATAAAATTTTCTCCACGTTGCTCCACCAAATAGGGTTTAACTCCTCCTACAACTGCCTCTCTTATATCTCCTTGGAGTTCCTGTAATTCTTTCCTATCATCATAATGACGCCAATCATCTATACTATCTGTTATCTTCCCAGCTACTTTCAATCTAAAAGTCCCTATTACAGTATATCCACTTCCCCCATCATATCTTGTATCATAAGAAGATTCGATCTTTGCTTCCCCTGTATTATGCACAACTTTCTTAACTCCTTCAAAAAATCTCTCTAAAGGAGACAATTCCCTAATTATTTCATTCTCCTCTTGAGGGATTTCATCTACCTTCTTTGCTAAATCTCCTCTTCCAGCCCTAATAAATTCAATTATGCTTCCCCCCGGTCCAATTATCGCAGAAATAGCATCTAGAATTTGAGTTCCAGATTTATCATGCTCCTCTCCAGGTTCTTTTCCTTCTTGTATAAGTGACTCAGATTCATCAACATGTCCCCAATAAGCTTTTCTCAAACTCTCATCAGAATATTCAATATAAGGATTATCACTGTTTGAAACCATAAAATAACTGATAAAAAACAATATTTAAACATTACTAACCTTAGCTTTATATATCTAAATTGCCCAATATTTTCATGAAAACAGACTTTATTCCAGTGGATTATGATTACTTTGATTTCCAAGGAAGGAACTACGCAAAAATAATTGGTAGAGATGACAAGGGAAAAAGAATTTGTATAATTGATTCTTGTCCTGTTTATTTCTGGGCAATTTTGAAAGATAATCTGAAACAGGAAAAAATAAATAAATTGCTTGACAAAATCAAAAAGATAAAACTTGATGTGAAAGGAAGACAAACAAAAGTTGAAAAAGTGGAGTTACATGAGAAAAATTTTTCAGGGAAAAAAGTTAAAGCAATAAAAATATTCGCGACAAATTACAAGGATTTGCATGACATTGCTGGCGAATTAGGAATGCCTGAAATAGAAAAAAGAAGAGGATATGATTTGGGTTTTATAACTCATTACATTATAGAAAAGAAAATCAATCCTTTGCGCTGGTATGAAATTTCAGGAGAAGTTTTGAATAATTCCTTAGAGTTTGGGGGAATTGACATGAAACTTGATGTTGATTTGTGTATAAAATTAGAAAATGCTTCACCAAAAGGGGTGGGTGGTCGGGGAGATGCGGTGGGAAAAAAGAAATTCTCTCCAAAGGTTCTCGCTTATGATATAGAATGCGATGAATTTAAAATAGGAGAAGGAGAAATTATCATGATTTCTCTAGTTGGAGAGAATTTCAAAAAAGTTATAACCTGGAAAGGAGCACATGTAAAACATTCAAAATCAAACTATGTAGAATATGTAAAAGATGAAGCAGAACTTTTAGAAAAATTTGTTGAATATGTTAAAAAAATTTCTCCTGATTTTCTTGTAGGATATTTTTCAGATGGATTTGATTTGCCATACATAAAAGCAAGAGCAGAAAAAAATAATGTAAGGCTTTCTTTAGGTTTAGATGACAGCCAACCAAAATTTTCTAGAGGAAGGGTTTTGACAGGAAAAATAAATGGAATTGTTCATATTGATTTGATAAAGTTTATTAGGACAGCTTATGCACAATATATGCAATCTGAAACCCTTTCTTTGAATGAAGTTGCGCAAGAATTTTTAGGAGACAAGAAAAAAGAGTTTAAATTTCAGCATTCTTCAAAAATTGCTGATGATGGTTGGAAAAAATATTTTGAGTATAATCTTCATGATTCTGTTTTGACTTATAATTTACTTGAGAAATTCTGGCCAGATATTTTAGAATTTACAAGAACCATTCAAGAACCTGTATTTGATGTTTCACGAGCAGGATTATCAAAATATGTTGAATCTTATATTCTTCATAATTTAGAAAAGTTTAATGAAATACCAGAAAAAAGACCAACATATGATGAGATTAGAGAAAGAAGACAAAGAGGAAAAGTAAAAGGAGCTTTTGTGTTTGAACCAACTCCAGGACTTTATGAAAATCTTGCTGTTTTTGATTTTACATCCATGCATACAAGTATAATTATTTCATTTAACATTTCAAAGTCAACCTTGCTTGAGAAAAAAGAAAAAAATTCTTATGAGTCTCCTGATGGTTTTTATTTTTCTAAAAAACCAGGATTTTTTCCTGAATTATTAAAAGAGATATTTGAAAAAAGAAAAAAATTTAAATCAGAATATAAGAAAAATCCAAGTTTTATAACTAAAGCGAGAAGTAATGCATTCAAATTATTATCTGCCTCTGTTCATGGGTACATTGGATTTTTTGGAGCACGATATTATTCAGTGGAATCTTCTTCTGCAATATTGTCTTTTGTAAGAAAGTTCAATAAGGAAACAATTGAAAAAATAAAAAATAAGGGTTATAAAGTAATTTATGGGGATACAGATTCTATTGCATTTTTAACAAAAGGAAAAAAAGACGAAATCAAAAATCTTTTGAAGAAATTAAATTCAGAACTTCCAGGAATAATGGAGCTTGAGTTAGAAGGATTTTTTAAAAGAGGAATTTGGGTTACAAAAAGAGCAGGAGATATTGGAGCAAAAAAGAAATATGCTCTTCTTGGTGAAGACAATAAATTAAAGATAAGAGGTTTTGAAACAGTGAGAAGGGACTGGTGTAATCTTGCAAGAGAAATGCAAAATAAAATTATAAAACAAATTCTTCAAGATGGAAATGAAAAAAAAGCTCTTGAATATTTAAAAGAGATAATTAAAAAAGTAAAACAAAGAAAAATAAATAAAGAGGATTTAATCATAAGAACACAACTTAAAAAACCTCTTTCTGAGTATAAATCAATTTCCCCACATGTCGTTGCTGCAAAAAAAATGCTGGAAAAAGAAATTCCAATAACCCAAGGAAACTTAATATCATATTATATTGCAGAAACAAGAGGTAAAAAGAAACTTGTAAGAGATAAAGTAAAACTTCCTGATGAAAAAGGAGAATATAACATCCAGTATTATCTTGAAAAACAAATCCTCTCAGCAGTTGAAAACATTTTTCAAGTATTTAATATTAATATAAAAGAACTTATTGCAGGGAAAAAACAGATGACCTTGGGGGATTTTTAATTATTTAGCAAGAACTTGTAAAAGATGAATAGTTATTATTGCAAAACCCACAGAAATTCTTATGCTTCTTGTAAGTTGTTTTTTTAATCCCATGTTTTTATGTTCACTTATCCTATAAGTTCCTTCTATTACTAAAAATATTGCAAATCCAAAAGCAAATAAATCAACTATTATTGGGTCTAGATAACTACATCTCTCTTGGATGGTATTTTGTCCTCTTAATTGAACAAATAAAGTAAGAATTATCACAATTAAGCATAAAATTATTGTAAAAATTTTTGTCTTAGTATAATTTGTCATCTCCTTTTTTTTCATCTTATCACCCCAAGGTAAAAGGAATTTTAAAAATTGCATGATGAATTAAATCACTTAAAACTAAACCTAAACCAATTCCGATAAGTTTACTTCCTATCTTTTTTTCAAATTTATCTTGCAGATATAACATAACAGATGCAAAAAGAATTAGAATAATCCCCCAATACAAATGTTCAAAATAAATTGGAAAATGTCGGAGATTAAAAAAAAGCCTAAAAAAAATTGAAAGCGAGAGCATTAAAATAGTGCTAATAAAAGTATAGATTAATAAATCTTTTTTATTTAAATTATTAAAAAATCTTTTCATCCTTTTCATTTATACAAGAACAATAAATCATTTAAATAAGTTTTTACATGATAATTCATGAACAAAGAAAAAATAATCAAAGCAGGAAAAACAGCTAAAGAAGTTAGAGAATGGATTAAACCACAGATAAAAAAGGGCATTCCTCTTTTAGAGATAGCTGAAAAAATTGAATCAAAAATAATAGAGTTAGGAGGAAAGCTTGCTTTCCCCACAAATTTAAGTATAAATGAAATTGCTGCACATTATACCCCATCTCATGATGATGAAACTCTTACTTATGGATTATTAAAAATTGATTTTGGAGTTCATGTTGATGGATGGATTGCAGATATTGCTTTCTCAATTGACTTAGAAAATTCTGAAGAAAATAAAAAATTAATTGAAGCTTCTGAAAAAGCTTTAGAAAACGCAATAAAAATTAGTAAAAAAGGAACCCCATTAAATGAGTTAGGGAAAACAATACAAGAAACAATTGAATCTTGTGGATTTTCTCCTGTAATTAATTTATCAGGACATTCTATGGAAGAATATGATTTGCATTCAGGCATAACTGTCCCAAATGTCGATGATGACAGAGGTATAAAAATGGAAAAAGGACTTTATGCAATAGAACCATTTGCAACTTCTGGAAGTGGAAAAGTTCATGATGGAAAACCTTCTGGGATCTATATGTTAATTAATGAAAAAAATGTGAGAAGTCCTATTGCAAGAGAAGTCTTAAAATTTATAGAAGAAGAATACCAAACACTGCCTTTTTGTTCAAGATGGATTGTAAAAAAATTTGGAACAAGAGGATTATTTGGTTTAAAGCAATTAGAAGATAATGGAAATTTACATCAATTTGCTCAGCTTGTTGAATCTGGAAAAGAAAAAGTCAGCCAAGCAGAACATACAATTTTTGTTGATGAAGATAAGGTGATTGTGACGACAAGAGAAAATTAATCAGTATCAATAATTTTCCTAACACTTCTTTCTTGATGCTGCTCCAATAGACTTATAACTTCCTCATAATAAGCACCCAATTGTTCATATAACTGAACTGGAGCAGTTCTATAAACATCTCCATTTATTTTCAAAGCAGCTAAGATAAACTCTTCATCAACCCCAATTACCACAGCCTCTTCACTAACCGGAAATTTTAATGCAGCTCTTTTAGTAAACTCATAACTAATCACAGCTCCACAAGCAAGATTTTTTATATATCTATTATGAACATTCAAAGGGGTATTGGAATCACCCATATCTATTTTTAATTTTCCTCTATTATCCTCCAATTCCTTAGCTAAATCTAAATATCTCGGAAGAATTTCTATAATATCTAATTCCCTATTACGAACTATTCTAACTGCTCTTTCATCTTGCAAATCCTCAAGACTATTTACTTTCTGAACCTGTTTTCCGAATAATCCTCTAAACATTTTAAAATTAATTTCATTGATTTAACGCTCTTTTCAAAACTCCAACAAGTTCTGAAGAATCAAACGGTTTTCCAATAAAATCATAAGCACCATTTTCACGAGCTTTCTCTTCAATTCCTCCATATCCTCCAGAACATAAAATAAAAATAACATCTTCAAATTCAGGTCTTTTAGCATATTTTTCAATTATTTCTCCACCATCTATCCCAGGCATATTATGATCAGTAAAAACTAGTTTAACATCACTTGCATCTCCCCCTAATCTTTCATCTAATGAAGTTCCATCTGAAAAGGCTTGAACTCCATAATCTGGAAATTCTCGCTTAATAACCCTTTCAAACACGTTTCTTATACCTTCCTCATCTTCTGCATATAAAATTGTGTTTCTTGGCATGTTCACTTTAGAAAAATTCTATTTTTAAAGATTTATGTAATAAAAAATTATCCCAAATAACTACCTGCAATAGGCACAGCTGCCTTTGCAGATTTTAAAAAATTATCTTCAATTCTCTTATAAAATTCAATACTTGGTTTATTCACACTTGGCTTAATTTTATTTAAGGCTTCATCAAAATGTTTTTTCTTTACTTGCTTGGAATCTATAGATTCTCTCAAAGAAAGCATTGCAGCTTCTCTAACCAAAGCCTCTAAATCAGCTCCAGTGTATCCTTCTGTTTTCTTAGCAATTTCCTTAATATTAACATCTTTTGCTAAAGGCATGTTTTTGGTATGAATCTCCAAAATTTTTAATCTGCCTTCTTCTTCAGGAACATTTACAAGTAAAATTCTATCAAATCTTCCAGGTCTTAACAATGCAGGGTCTAACATATCTGGCCTATTTGTTGCAGCAATAACAAGAACATCATTCAAATCCTCAAGTCCATCCATCTCTGCAAGCAACTGATTTAAAACTCTTTCAGTAACTTTTGTTCCTACCTCTATCCCTCTTTTTCCTGCCAAAGAATCCAGCTCATCAAAGAACACAATACACGGAGCTACTTGCCGCGCTCTCTCAAAAATCTTTCTCATTCCCTCTTCAGATTTACCAACCCACATACTTAATAATGAAGGTCCTTTAACCTGTATGAAATTCGCCTCTGATTCTTTTGCAACTGCCTTGGCTAAAAGAGTTTTACCTGTTCCAGGCGGTCCATAAAGTAAAATACCTCTTGACGGACGAATACCCATTCTCTCAAAATTCCCAGGATATTTAATCGGCCACTCTACTGATTCTATTAATTCCTGCTTAACTTTGTCTAATCCTCCTATAGAATCCCAACTAACATTCGGTGTTTCAACTAAAACTTCCCTCATAGCTGAAGGTCTAACATTTTTCAAGGCATCCATGAAATCATCTTGTTTAACAATTAACTTTTCTAAAACCTCTGGAGGAATTGGTTCTTCTGCATCTAATTTCATTTTAGGAAGCAACTTTCTCAAAACACTCATAGCAGCTTCTTTTGATAAAGCCTCTAAATCAGCGCCAACAAAACCATGAGTCACAGAAGCAAGTTCATCTAAATTAACATTTTTAGTTAAAGGCATGCCCCTTGTATGAATCTTTAAAATTGCGAGTCTTCCTTCTTTATCAGGAACATTAATTTTTATTTCTCTATCAAATCTTCCAGGTCTTCTCAAAGCAGGATCAAGAGCATTAACTCTATTAGTAGCACCAATGACAACCACCTTTCCTCTTGATTTAAGACCGTCCATCATTGTTAGCAACTGACTAACAACTCTCCTCTCTACCTCTCCCATTACCTCTTCTCTTTTTGGAGCTATAGCATCTATCTCATCAATAAAAATAATAGTTGGAGCTGCTTTTTCAGCTTCGTCAAAAATATCTCTAATTTTCTTTTCACTTTCCCCATAAAACTTAGACATGACTTCTGGTCCATTTAACAAAATAAAATTAGCTTCTGACTCATTTGCAACTGCTTTGGCTAAAAGAGTTTTACCTGCTCCAGGGGGGCCGTGCAATAAAACACCTTTAGGAGCATCTATCCCTAACCTCTGAAAAATTTCTGGATGTTTCATAGGAATCTCGACCATTTCTCTTATCTTTTTAATTTCTTCAGAAAGTCCACCAATATCTTCATAATTAATCTCTGGAATTTTCTCATCACTTATTTCAACTGCCTTAGGATTCAATGAAACTTCAGTATTTTCTGTTATAATAATCGGTTGATTAGGATTTGTGTTAATAACTAAAAACTTAAGCTGAGTAACTCCTCCACCTAAATTTCCAAAACCCATTCCCCCAAACATATCATTTAAATTCCCAAAAATATCATTCATATCTCCAAATTCTTCTGACATTACATCTCTCCTTCTCTGAACTCCTCCTAAAACAACAATATCTCCTTTTACAACTGTTCTCCCTAAAAGGCCTCTTCTTAAACTTTCAGAATCTCCTTGAACCATAATTCCTTTTTGTGCAGGAGCAATCATTATTTTTTTTGCTTCTTTAACATCTGCTTTAGAAATTACAACCACATCCCCAATACCTGCTCTTGCATTTCTTCTGAGAATACCATCAATTCTTATAATCCCCTCTCCAACATCTGCAGGATAAGCCCTATCAGCAATTGCAACGGTTTCCCTATTTCCTTTAATCAAAATAACATCTCCTCTTCTAATATCCAAACCCCTCATTATCTCAGAGTCCAGCCTCGCTATTCCCTTATATGCATCGTCTTGCAATGCTTCAACAACTTTTAACTGAATTTGTCCTTTTACCATTATTTTCAACTAATAATGAAGATATAAAAACTTTATGTTTATCTATTTCACAGATATAAAACATTTTAAAAACACTATTGATTAATTATTTTGATGGATAAAAAAATTGAGGGGATAAAAAAATTCTGGAAAAAATTCTGGTTTATAGTATGGAAAGATGACAGTTTAAAGGGTTGGATTTTTTCAATTATCTTTCTGTTTATTTTTATAAAATTTATATTTTTTCCAGTGTTAGGTTTGGTGACAGGAACATCTTTACCTTTAGCAATTGTTGAATCTTGCAGTATGTACCATGAAGGAAATATTTTATCTGATTATGATAATTGGTGGCAGGAGCATGAAACAAAATATTTAAAATATGATATGGAAAAAGAGGAATTTGAAAATTTTAAATTCAAAAATGGTTTTAACAAAGGAGATATTTTATTTATAATCGAGGCAAAGCCAGAAAAACTAAAAATAGGTGATGTAATAATATTTAATGCAGAGCAAAAAAATCCAATAATTCACAGGATAATAGAAATTGAAAATCAAAATGGAGAGTATATTTTTTCAACAATAGGTGATAACAACAACGCACAATTAAGTTTTGAAAAAAATATAAAAGAAGAACAATTAATTGGAAAATCTATTTTCAAAATAGCACCTTATCTTGGTTGGGGAAAACTTTTATGGTTTGAATTAGCAAAAGAATATGATAAAGATCCTAGAACAAAGTTTGAAGGTTTTTGCAAAGAAAATTAATAAAAGAAAAGTTTTTAAACAAAAATAAGATAGAATTAAAAGATAAATTTTCCTGTGGAGGTAAAATGGAGTTTTGTCCAAAGTGTGGTGCAGTTCTTGTCCAGAAAAGAAAAAAAGAAGGTTGCCCTAGATGTAATTATTCTGCAAAAGGAAAAATAAAGATAACATCATCTGAGAAAATAGAAGAAAAAAAAGAAATTGCAATATTATCAGATAAAGATATGCAGGTTTTGCCAATTGTCACAGAAAAATGCATAAAATGTGGAAATGATAAAGCATTTTTTTGGACAGTGCAGACACGCTCTGGAGATGAAGCAGAAACAAAATTCTTCAAATGCACAAAGTGCGAATATACCTGGAGAGAATATAGATAACTTTTTTAAACTATTTCTTTAATATATAATTATGGCTCCATAGCTCAGCTTGGTCAGAGCACCAGACTCTTAAACTGAAAGGTTATTTCGAGGTGATGGAGATATCTGGGTGTCGTGGGTTCAAATCCCTCTGGGGCCATTTATGATGCTGAAAGCATCATTAAATTTCTGAAAGAAATTTGAAGGCAGGTAAATTCAAAAGGGTTTCATATCGTGGGTCGAGCGATTTCACGAAACTCTTTATCGCCCTTGATTCTGAGTGAGGTCGGGAGCAAGAAATCCCTCTGGGGCCATAATTCGTAAAAGAAGTATAATATGTGTGGCTAAATGAATAATTACTTATAGTTTTTATCACAATAATGTTTAAATATATTATGACTAACGATGAAATATGGATAGAAGATATACAATGCAAAATGATGAAGGAGAAACTTTTGAAATGGGAGCTAGTCTTTCGGAAGTAGGTGGAGGAGATGTTGTTAAATTAGGTAGTGGAAGATTAGAAAAAATTACCAGTATTTCAAAAAACCCAAGCGGTTGGGATTCAACAATCACGACAGAATCTGGGGGAGAGTATGGGATGATGGATATTAATGCTTATGGGAAAAAAGTAGAATAATCAACCAATTATTTACTCCTTAAATTATTATTCAAACTCGTGATTTTCATTCCCTAATATCTCCAGGGCCATTTTATATTCTAATCCTACAATACATTTATATATTGTAATTACATTAATCAAAAATGACACAAGTAATAAAAAGAGGCGGAAGAAGACAAAAGTTTATTCCTGCGAAAATAAAAAACTCTATAAAGAAGGCTGCAGCAGGAGCAAGAATTTCTCCTGCAAAAACAAGAGAGTTGGTAAAAGATGTAGGTGAGTCTGTAATTGATTTATATAAAAGAAAAAAGTTTGTGAAGACTATAGACTTAAGAAAATCAATTTTAGGAAGACTTACCAGGAGAGCAAAATCTGTTGCCTCTGTTTGGAAAAAATCTGAAAAGAAAAAAAAGAAATAATTTATTTTTCTTCTAAAATAGATTGTGTTGCCCACTTTTTAGTCTTTTTTAATTTTCCAACAACAGCTTTTCCTTTTTTCTTTCCTTTATATTTAGTATGAGACAAAGGAACAGTCCTAAAACTATTTTTTATAAATAATTTTGGATCTTTTTGTCGATGTCTCTTGTATTGTTTTTTAGTTGGCATTATTACTCTTTTTACATTTTATTTACAAAGATTTGATTTTATTTAAAGTTTTTTATATATTTTAAATTATCAGAATTATTATAAACCTTTTATTTAACTAGAAGGATATGAAAGAGAATTTAACTGTTTTAATTATTGGTGCTGGAGCAAGAGAAGATACAATTTCAAGAGCTTGGGAGAAAAGTTCTAAAGTTAAAAGGCTTATTGCTGCTCCAGGAAATGATTTTATTGGTTATGAAAGAAAAAAAGAAGTTATTGTGGATAAAAATTGTTCTTTAAAAGATCCAGAGTCTCTTCTTAGAATAGCATGTAAATATAATCCTGATAGAATTGAGGTTGCTCAAGATGATGCACTGGCAGGAGGAACTGTGGATCTGCTTCAAAAAAATGGTTTTCAGGTGTTTGGACCTACAAAAATTCCTGCTAGAATTGAATGGGATAAAAAAGAGTCTAGGGAATTTATGCAAAGACATAAAATTCCTTCTCCAGATTTTAGATGGTTTGATTCAAATAAATCTCCAATTTTCAGATTGTTTGATCCAAATAAATCTGCTAAAAATTATGTAAAAAAATTATATAAAAAAGAACCAGATAAACTCACTTATATTAAAGCAACTGGACTTTGTGCTGGTAAAGGAGCACTTAAATCAACAAACTTGGATGAAGCAATTGCAAATATTCAAAAGATGAAAAAGTTTGGAGATGCTGGGAAAGTTTTCTTAGTTGAGGAGGGTTTAATTGGAGAAGAATTTTCTTATCATGTTGTTGTTGATGGTGAAAATTATCATGCTTTCAAGTCTGCACAAGACAGTAAAACAGTTTTTAATTTTGATGAAGGGGACCAAACTGGTGGAATGGGTGCTATTTCTCCTGCTATGGTAACAGCCCCTATTTCTGAAGATATTGAAAAGAATTTGATAAAAAAACCAATAGATGGGATGAGAAAAGAAGGACGTCCTTACAAAGGTGTTCTTTACCTTAGTGGGATTAAGGTTGATGGCAAACCTTTTAATATTGAGTATAATGCAAGATGGGGAGACCCTGAATGTCAAGTGGTTTTACCTTCTGTTAAAACAGATTATGTTGATATTATTGAAGCTTGTTTAGAGGGAAGATTAGATAGGATAGAAATACAAGAAGATAAAAAGTCCAGATTTTGTATTGTTGGGGCTTCACGCGGGTATCCAAATAATTATGAAAATGTAATAGGTAAACGTATTTATGGGTTAGAAGACGCTATGAAAATTGATGGTGTTGAGGTATATGGAGCAGGAATTAAGATAATTGATGGAAAATTTTATGCAAATGGTGGAAGATTATTTAGTATTGTGGGGGAGGGAGATAATATAATGGATGCAAGACAGAAAGCATGTTTTGCTATGGCTCATGTACATATTAAAGGAAATAATTTACAACATAAAATTGATATTGGTTGGAGAGATGTCGAAAGGTTTCTTGAGTAAAATATTTTTAGTTTTAGTTGGCATTTTTTATTTCCTCCTCTTAAAAAACTCAATCTGCCTAAATCTTTTCATAACTTTACTGTAACTTCCTTTTTCTGCTAAAACTTTAGTTTTATTCTCATTTAATAATCTAAAATAATAATTCTTAACAGAACCTTTAATCTTATCCTTTCCAGGATATTTTTTCCATCTGCCTCCTTTTTTTGATTTATATTGTAAGACCATTTCAAAAACCCCTAAACTAGTTTAAACAATTCCAATTACTAAAACTTATTCTGGGGCGATAGTATTTTACAAATCAAATCATCTAATTAAAGTTTGTATATTGTCAATAGCCTCTGCAATTTCTCTACCTTTCTTGGTCAATTGTATAATTTTTATTCGCCCCTTTTTCTCAAATACAACTAACTTCAATGCTTCTAAAGTTTGCAGAATCTTTACTGCGTGGCTATATGTACAATCTACTTCTTTAGCCAAAAGACTACCATACCTCATCCTTGTATTCTTCTTCAAAGAGACCAACATAAGAGCCGGCTTTCTTCTAAAAAAGATGTCAAAATTATCTTTCATCTTGATGTATGTATTTTAATCTATATATCCCAGATAGTATGTTCCTTATAAATCTTTTGGGAAATATATATTCATCCCCATACATGAGTGAATTCTAAGATTTTTATGGAAATAAAAAAGTATAAATATTCTATTAATGTAAAAAGATTATGATTGATCCATATAGGGCAACAAGACAATTTGAAAGATTTATTGGAAAGACTTATGAAGAATTAATGCATCCACAGCAAAGAATGCCTTCTCAAGACAAATCAGGATGTAAACTTATAGCTAGAATTATTTATACAGAACATCGCGATGAAGATGGAAAATTAATAGATATTACAAGTAAAGTAGAAAGAGTTAATGATAAACTATTGCCTAAGTAAAACTTATTAACCTTTCATAATATCTAATTCTATGCAGAAATCAAATAAAAAATCAAAAATACTAGCAGTAGGAGATATTCATGGAGATACAGGGTTAGTAAAAAGATTGGCTAAAAAAGCAAAAGAAGAAGATGTTGATTTAGTAATTTTAGCAGGAGATTTAACTTTTGCTGAACAATCAATCAAAAACATTATAGGACCTTTTGTAAAAGCTAAAAAACAAGTTTTATTGATCCCGGGAAATCATGAATCTATTGCAACAGTGGACTTTTTAGCAGAAATGTATCCTAAAACAAAAAACATCCACGGATACTCTTTTATAAAAAATGATTTAGGAATATTTGGAGCAGGAGCCGGAGATGTTGGACTTAATCAAATAAAAGACTCAGAAGTTTTTAATTTATTAAAAAAAGGAAATGAAAGAGTCAAAGATTTAAAGAAGAAAATTATGGTTACACACATGCATCCTAAAGGAAGTAAAGCAGAATTTTCAGGATTTAAAGGTTCAAAGGCAGTAGAGAAAGCAATAAAAGAATTTCATCCAGATATTGCTATTTGTTCTCATATCCATGAAGCTGCAGGAATAGAAGAAAAAATTGGAAAAACAAAAGTAATCAATGTCAGCAGAAAAGAAAAGATTTTTGAGATTTAATCAAAAACCTATAAAAACCCACACACTTCTTAATAAATATGCCTCAAAAATCTAAAAAGTCCAAGGAAGAAAAAATAGCTGAAAGTTATTTTCCTGTTGATAAAAGCGATTTGAAATACACAACTGAAAAAAAGGTAAAAGACTTTGCTCCAAAACAAGATATTACAAAAAAGTCAATTGAAAAAGAATACAGCAAACCTAATAGAAAATCTTTAGAAGTGGTGGAAAAAACCAAGAAAAAGATAAAAACTACAAAAAAAGTATCATACTCTCCTCCAAAAATTAATTTAAAAGATAATGGTTATGAATTAATCATAACAGAAAAACCACAAGCTGCATTAAAAATTGCTAATGCCCTTGGCAAAGCCGTTCAGAAAGACATAAACAGAATTCCTTATTATGAAGTTGACAAGCAAGGAGAAAAAATAATTGTTGCCTGTGCTGTTGGACATTTATTCACCTTAAAGCAAAATGTTTCTGGTTCAAAGGTTCCTATTTTTGATATAAGCTGGATTCCAAATTATCTTGCAAGAAAAAAAGATTTTACAAAAAGATATTATGACACATTATTAAAACTTGCAAAAAATGCAGGAAGTTTGACAGTAGCAACAGATTTTGATATTGAAGGAGAAGTCATTGGATTAAATGTTGTTAGATTTATTTGTGGGCAAAAAGATGCAAATAGAATGAAATTCTCTACTTTAACAACATCAGAACTAAACAACGCATATGATAAAAAATCCTCCCACATTAGTTGGGGGCAAGCAATTGCAGGAGAAACACGGCATTATTTAGATTGGTTTTATGGAATAAATTTATCAAGGGCGTTAATGAATTCAATAAAAACAACTGGAAAATTTAGAATAATGTCAATTGGGAGAGTCCAAGGTCCAGCATTAAATTTAATAGTTAATAAAGAAAGAAAAATCCAGTCATTTCAATCAAAACCCTATTGGCAAGTTTTCATTACAGTCAAAAATTCTCACAAACTTGAATTACAGCACAGCAAAAATATTTTTAATAAATCAGACTTAAAAAAATTTGAAGGATTAATCGGAAAAACAGCACAAGCACAAACAGAAAAAACAGAACAAATTTTGTCTCCTCCCCTTCCATTTAATTTAACTAATTTGCAAATAGAAGCGTATAAATTCTATGGAATAACTCCATCAAATACATTAAGAACAGCCCAGTCCCTATATTTATCAGGACTAATTTCTTATCCAAGAACATCCAGCCAGAAACTTCCTGCTTCAATAAATTATCAAACAATTTTAAAAAAACTTGCAAAAAAATATAATGTAGAAAAATTAATTGCAAGAAAAAATCCAGTTGAAGGAAAAAAGTCTGACCCTGCTCATCCGTCAATTTATCCGACAGGAAATTTTCAGATATTATCCGGAAACGACGAACGAATTTATAATTTAATTGTAAAAAGATTCCTTTCTCTTTTCTGTGATAATGCAATAATTGACAACAAAAAAATTTCAGCAACAGTAGCATCTAATAGGAAAGTTGATGGTCAAGGAAACCTTGGTGTCCTTACCTTCTCTGTAAAAGGCTTGCAAATAAGAAAAAAAGCATGGATGGAAATTTATCCATCTAAATTAAAAGAAAATGAAATTCCAGATTTAGAAGGAGAAGTAAAAATAATAGATTTGAAAACCGAACAAAAAACAACTCAACCGCCAAAAAGATTTTCTCCTGCTTCAATCCTTTCTCAACTTGAAAAAAGAAATTTAGGAACAAAAGCTACAAGAGCCACAATTCTTGAAACACTTTATGACCGAGGATATATCAAAAATAAAAGCATAGAAGCAACACCCTTGGGGATTTCTTTAATTAATACTTTAGAGAAATATTCTCAGATAATAATTGATGAAAAACTTACAAGAAATTTAGAGGAAAAAATGGAGGGGATAATAAAATCAAAAAAAGGATTTGAAGATAAAAAGAAAAAAATTATTAATTCAGCAAAAAAAGCTATAACTAAAATCTCCAAGGACTTTGAGAAAAATGAAAAAGAAATAGGAAAAGAACTTTTACAGGCAAATCTTGATTTAAGAGAAGAGCAAAAAAGAGAAAACACTTTGAACAAATGCCCTGTTTGTGAAAAAGGCAACCTTGCGATTACTTATTCCAGAAAAACTAAAAGACACTTTATTGCATGCAATGCTTATCCTGATTGTAAAACAACATATTCTCTGCCTCCAAACGGCACAATCAAAAAAACAGACAAAGTTTGTGAAGCATGTGGTTTCCCGATGTTAATGTGCTTAAAAGCACGAAGAAAACCTTGGTTCTTTTGTTTTAATAGAGAATGTGAAACAAACAAGAAGAGAATTGAGGAGTATCAGAAGAAACAGGAGATGAAGGATAATAATTCTTAAAAACTAATTATCCATACTAAAAAAATGGGTGAAAAAGAATTAAGAAATGAAGTGCAAGAACTTTCGTTAAGACTACAATATGCAGATATTCTTGCAATGACTGTAGATGTATTAGTTCAAAGAGGTGCACTTGACCCACGCTCATTAATCGGAGATGCTCGCCTTATTTATGGAGAACCTTGGAAATATAAATATGCTTCAAAAGAAGTTTTATTAAAATACAAGGGAGGAATTGAAGAAGTTATTAAAATTCTCTCTGAAGCATAATAATGCCTAAAACCACTCTACCAAATTTTTCTGAGTCCTAATCATCTCCAACAATCTACTCTTCTGCAAAATCTGTGAACAATCAAAACCATATTTTATCTTTGAGATTTTCTTAGCACCATCAATTAATTCTTCTTTACTTGCAAATTCCATCTTCTTCTTTAAAGCCTTTCTAACACTTTCTCTAACAACCCAAACACCAAGAGCAGCCCAATAACTCGGAGTTTCAAGTCTTATTGCTAAAACAGATGCCTGCCTTTTTACATTATTTAAATATTCTAAAATTGGCAGACGCGCAGCATAATATCCTCCAACAGTATTAGAAGCATAGTTTTTTCTCCCTTCATAACTTTCAAAATCTGTTGATGCTTTTATTTCCTGAGAAGGATTCCAAGAAGAACCAGGAAAATAAATTTCAAAAAGCTCATAACTCCAAACATTTGGAAACAAGAAAATAATATATTGATTTCCCATAAATTCTCCAAAAAATAATTCATAATCTTCAATCCATTTATAATCTCTAATCTGCTTTAATAAATTCTTTCCGATTGTGTCATCTGTTGCTGTTATAGACCAACGAGTTGGGACAAGCCTTTTATTTTTCTTTAAACCCAAAACCCCAACACTTAAGATTTTATTTAAAGTATATTCATTAAAATCATTTTTATACAAATATTCAATCCCTTCAGAAGCCTTTATCTCATCATTCATAACCTTATCAACTTTTCTGTGAATTTTTACATTACTTGTGATTTTTGCCTTGTCTAAAGGTGCTCTCATCCCATGAGGAGTGACCACTCTATCTTTTTTTCTTCCCAAATTTAATCTTCTTTTTAATTCAATTTCAATATCAACAGGCTTGGAAGCCACAGCAATTTCCTGGGCAATTTGTATAAACTTTTTATTTAATCTTGAATCTTGAACCTTAGATTGAAACCTTGAATTCAATAAACTATCCCTAAGTCTAATAACATCATTTATCTCAAAATTATTATCTGCCCAATATTTTTCATCATCATAAACCCATGCATCTTCATCTCTCTCTAATGGACTTAAAATTCCAACATTAACTAAAGGGTATCTTAATTTGCTTCCGATAAATACACTCGGAGGAGAATTACTATCCAGCTTTGAAATATTTTTTAATTCTCTGAATTTAAAATTAGTCTCGGCTATTTTTTTTATAACTTCAAATTTTATATTTTCCATGAAAAATAAAAGGAGGGGAAGTTTATATTTTTTTATGAAAAAAATTATTACAATATCTCAAAATCATCTAATCCTGTTCTAATAACAAATCCAAACTGTTCAGAACTAATTTTTTCTTTTTTCCGAATATAATTCCATGCACGAACAAGTCCAAAATCATTAGAAATCAAAGCAGAAGATTCTCGTATTTTTGATGTAACTGCTCCAGAAAGTAAAAAATCAAAATCAACTTTGCTTAAACCATAATAAGATAAAAGCCCAGAATATGTTTTATCAAAAATATTATACAGATTATGTTCACTCTCATTTAACTCAAGAACCCTATTATTCTCCTGAAATGTATTAATTAACTTTCTCCTTCCTTTTTGTGCATCTTTTATTTTTCTACGTAATTTTAATAATTTCCTAGCTTTATCAGAACCAGCTTTTGGAATTAATCTCGCATTTTTATAAGAACTGTCTCTTTTAATCATTTTTTTATAAGGATAATTATCTCCTGCTTGAAATTCTTCTAAAACAGAAGAGGTAATAAAACAAGGAAGTCCTTTTTTATTAAGGTAATCCATCAACATAATTCTACACTGATGCTCTTCTTCAAGCGCAATTCCCTTTTTTTCAAAAGAAAAAAAGGATTTGTATTGCTCACCTCCAAGATAATGAATTAAAACAGAACTATCCATTAAAACAATTTGATATTTAGATGCTATCTCTTCCAAAGTTTGCGATTTACCTTTTTTTACCATAAAATCTAAATTTTAAAAATATATATAAATATTATTGTGATGCAAAAAACTAAATCCAACTCCTCTTAAAAAGTTCTTCCGAAGAATTACTGTGTAGATTCTTCGCAAGGAATATTTCATTACAACCATCCTTTTTGAAATATTCCTTTTTCTTTTATAACAAAACTCATTTCCTTTCGTGGAAGACTTCTATGCTTCAGCAAAACAGCTCTTTTCTTGCCTCCCTCATTTTTCAATTCAATTATACATTTGCTCCAATACTGAAATAAATCCCCTCCAACAATATTCACTTCACCTTTTACACCTTTCCTCCAATCTTCCTCAGAAACAAATCCCCCATAAACTTGATTAGTAATAATAATAGGAATTTTCTGCTTCCGGGATATCTCTGCAAGAGCCCTCATCTGTTTAGCACCTTCACGATTTACTTCCCTAATTCTACTATCATCTTTTGATTCATTCGCTTCTCCTAATTCTAATCTATAAAGCATAGCCATTCCATCAATAATAACTAACCCAACTTGCTCTTTTTTTAAAGTTTTCAATAATTTATCAAAATCCTTTTTCTGCTCTTCAAAATTTGTTGGTTTTAATAATAAAATATTTTTTAAAATATCTTCATAGGTTTCTCCAACAATCTGCTTAACTCTATCAACAGAAAATCCTCCCTCTGTATCAACAAAAATAATTTTGTTTCCTTTTTTTGCCTGACTGCAAGAAGCTAAAATGCAAAAATTCGTCTTCCCGCTTCCAGGAGGCCCTGCAATCATTGTTATAATCTCTTTTTCATAACCTCCAAAGAGCCATTTATTAAAATCATAACTTCCTGTAGATATTTTATTCTGAGTCATCTTTTATACAGTAATAAAGAATTAATAAGGATTATTATAGTAAATAATTTTGAGAAATACTTTTAAAGTATATTTTGCTATATAAGTTATGGAAGACATTCTAGTTAAATTATCTTTAGGATTAATCATTTGCTTAAGCTTTGCAGCCCCAATAATTATTATTTGTTTAGTTTTTAAGAAACTTGATAAGAAAAAGTGGTGGGAAAAAAGACCTGTTTGGCTAAAACTTGGATTAAAAGTATTAACTATCTCCTGGGTAGTATGGTTTATATTAGGTCTTTTAGGGAGTTTTATGCTAACATTATTTGGTGGGAAAATAGATATTACAAGAATTTTTTTATTAATAATTTTTGCCCTAATATTTTCTCTGCCGATAGCGATTATAATTGCACTTATTTCTTATTTTCAACATAAAAAAAGATAGTTTATTTCAACTTCTTAAAATCACTTCTTTCTTTTGTATTCCATCATCTGCTTCAATCTTTTACTTTCTTTCCCTCTAAGAACCATGATTACTAAACCAATGGCTATAACTAAAACAAATATTATCCCAGTCCATAAATAAGATTTAATCATTTCAAAAAATCCCTTTTTCTCAGATACACAATCATTCGGACAATTTGATTCATCTTCACCATTTTCAGTTTCACAAACATCATTATTGTTGCAAACTGATAAATCTATTACCACCACAAATATTGAAAAACCAGGAGAAGTTGCAGAAAAGTAATAATAATTTTCATCTTCACTTACAAAAGTTGTGCTTAAAACATCCCATTGATTACCTTTATCCTGTTTCCTATAAAGAGAAATATCCTCAGCAATTCCTTCTTCTCCCTCAACCCAGGACTTTTCCACTTTAAATTCTATTACTGCTTCTTCTATATTTTCATCAGTTATTCCCGTTGTTTCTATCTTAAATGATTGATATGAACTTCCTGAAACAAGACCTATTTCTATATCTGCCTGTGGAAGAACATCAATTGCAGTTACTGTCAATGATGCATCTAAAACAATTTCAGTTGTTGTGATTGTTATTGTTGTTAAATCTATCTCTGGATCAGTTATAATCATTTCTGCTGGTTCATCGGGTATTATCTCTGTCCATGAATGTGATTCTGTTGGCTGCCCAGAAGTTACTCCTCCACCTCCCCCAGGTTCTACAGTACATGTTTGAGACAAAGCTAATCTATCTGTTGTTGTTCCACAGGAATTGGCATCTGTAGCTGTCCTTGTTTGTGTGCTTGTTGTGCAAGTAGACCATGCAGAATAAGTCCAAGATTCTACACATACAGGATTAGTGAGAGGAAGATAATCATAATTCAAGCCATCTAAACTATAAGTAGAATCACAAATACCATCACCATTTGTTTCTGTACATGTATCTGAAAATCCTGTTCCTGAACTATTAGTCCAATAATTCCCTCCGATAGTAGGACCACCTATAATATTTGTTCCTACTGTTTCAGTTGTGTTGAAATAATTTGTTAAAACTGTAGAATTATGATAATTATCTGTATTGTTAAAGACATTGTTGTAAAGAAGATTATACTCTGGTTTGTTTTCTCCAGAATCTAAGAAATATATGCCATAAACACTGTTGCCTTCCAAATAAAAGTTACTTACTGTGTTGTTTTGTGAATCAAAATCAAACTTAATACCATCTTTGTTCCTATTTGCTGTGCCATTAATGAAAGTATTGTTAATTGAACTATACACATAAATTCCTTGTTGAGTATTATCATTTGCTGTTAGATTTGTTATACTATTGTTATGTGTCCGTTCAAGATATAGTCCAATATAGGCATTGTTATTTAGAGTAATATTGATTAATGTATTGTTATCGCCGTCACTCAGCCTAATACCATCATAATTGTCAGAAGAGTTGATATTTGAAATAATCAAATTGTCTGTTTTATATGAATATAACGCATTATTCCCCAGTGTATCCGAACCAACTATGGTAACGTTATTAATAGTAGAACCGTCTGCCTCACAAAGTACAAGTTGAGAAACCGTCTTGTGTTCAATTGTTGTAGTATAGTTATAGAATTCTATATCTCTATCTCCAGAACCTTGAATATTACTAAAATTATTTTGGCAAACATCTATGCCAGAGAGATATAAATCATATTGTATATTTTCCTTAATTGTAATATTTGTGAAAGAATTGTTCTTCGACTGTATAAGATACAAGCCATTAAGTGCATTATTATTGGAAGTTATATTAGCAAATATACTATTATCAGTCCCCATATTAAGGTGAATTCCATAACTATTTCCACTGAAAGTACTGTTAGTAATAATATTATTATCTGAACTATATAACTGAATACCATAGAAAAATCCAGTTACATTGCAATTCGTTATGTTGTTTGCATTAGAACCGCCATTAGTATTAAGTAAACGAATTCCATAATCCATATGAAATGCAACATCACCTCCTATTGTATTTCCTAAACAATCAAAAGTTATATCATCTTTTCCATCAAACTGTATACAAGTTGCACTAGCATCAGCAATAGATTCGTTTAATCGAACTATATCTCCTGCACTTGCATTTCCAATTGTATTTGTACAATTTGTGCAATCTGTACAATTGTAAGTTACTGCACTTACTGTTCCAGTTAATACAATTATAAAAATAAATACTAGTAATAATAAAACTTGGTTAAACCTCTTTTTAATCATAATATAATTATTGAAAGGACATATAAAAACATTACTTTACTTCAACTTCTTCATGCAAACTTGCGGAGCAACGTTTGTACCAACCAAATTTTAGCCATTAATCTGAAAAAACTAAAATAATTTTTCTTATCTATTTTAGTTTTTTAAAGTCACTTTCCAATTTATCCAAATCTTTTGTTATAGAATTAACTGCATCACTTATTGCTTTTTTTGCTGTTTTGCCTTTTGTTTTAACTAAAAGCATTGGTTTTTCTGTCGGGTGTTCTCTTTTCCATGCTGAAAATGTAACTGAAGAATCCTTGTTTAAGTAAACCCTGAGAATTTCTACTATTGTCACACTGCCGAGTTCTAATTTAATTTCATCTTTTGAACTTTCAAGAACATTAATTTCCATAATGAACTTACCAATTTTTAGTTTTTAAAGATTATGATTGCTCTTTCCAAAAATTAAATCATTTTCATCTTGAGATACGTCTTCTTTTTCCTCAAATATTTCTTCTTCTTTCCTGCGTTTCATTTCTTGCAAATCAGAAATTGTTAAACTCTTAGTTGTTGCAGAGTCAAAGCTAATTTCCTTGGGTTTTTCCTCAATCTTTTCTGCAAATTCCTTTTTCACAAGTTTTATTCCCAAATAATTTTCAAGTTTACTGATGAACTTATAACCCTCCTCAGAAAGAATGCCTCTCTCAACCATTTTAATCGCTGCTTCTGGTTCAACAATTGCTTCTGCAAGTTGCTCCTGTGTTATGTGTTTTGACCTTCTTGCCCTCATAATAACCCAATGAAAATTATCAACTAAATCAGCCCTTGGTTTTAATTCCTCTTTAATTTGAGTTTTAAAATTCTTATCTATAATATCCTTCAAAGTAGTTTCCTGTTTCTGCGAAAATTCTTTTTCTCCTTCAGATTTCTTATTTTTTGAATCAAATCCAGACATACGAGAAACTTTTTCATAAACAGTTTCTCCCATTTTTTTCAAACCACTATTTAAAACTGGACGAGTAAAAATTTCAGATGGCTTTTTAATAAGGGGAATCTTTTCCCCAGAAACACATTCCTTACAAATCTTAACAATTCCTTTCCCAGAAATTGCGTCAAACAATCTTATTCTCTTCCCAGAAACACCGCATTTGAAACATTCATCCATAGAATAACTTACTTAAATCTATTTTTTAATATTTGTATAATATAAAACAATAAATCAAACAAGATACTTTTCAATATCCTCTCTCTTTTCTAAATCATATATTAAAAATTCTTCATCAATTAAAATAACAGGTAATTCTTTTATATCATATTTACCCAATAGCAAGTTAATTGAAGAAATATCATTATCTCCTGCTATAGGAATCAACATAATTTCATTCCCAAATTTTTCCTTTATTTGAGATAATAAATTTGAAAAAAATCTCTGCTTAGATTCTTGTTCAATTGAAGGATTATTATATTTGTAAAAATAAACAATATTATGATAATTAGAATTGCATTTTTCTTTTATTCTCATGCTATTAATCCAGAATAAAGTTCTCAAAAGATCATATCTCTTATGCTGAAAAATTACATCTTTATTAATTTTATTCGCATCTTCATATCTCTGTATGAGTAAAGCTTCTTCATAGATTTTATCTGCAAATTTTATATTCTCCTCAACCATTGCATCACAATCAAAATCAATAATCTCTAATGCATCTTTTTGTATTCTCTGGTCAAGAAGCTCCATTTCAGCTTCTAAATACAATTTATTTATCTCGCCAATTCTCGAGGATTCAAGCATATAACCCATAAATATCCCAATATTAAAAACAACAAAAGTTAAAATCAACGCATACAAAAGAATATATTTTTGATTGACCATTTTATCTCCATTTATAATTTCCTTTAATAAAGTGATATATTGTAGTTATCATAATAAAAGGAGCCATTGAAACATAAACAAGTGAATAAAATAGCATATTAAAAATATTATGCTTCTTCAATATCTCTTTTTTCATGATAGACAAAACCAAAAGAATAAATATTCCCCCCACAATAAATAGGATAATCCCCAAATAATTAAGAAAACTTGTAGTAATATGTAAATCATTCATAGTTATTAATGGTGTTCCCATCTGAATAGAATATGTAGCAAAAATATAATTGCTAAGAATTCTGGTTGTAACCAAATAAACAAATACACTAATACCTAATAAACCTAAAAAAAGCTGTAGTACAAAAAAAGGCAGTATAAAAAAACCAAGCATACCTTTTCTCAAAAAATATTTTTTATATTTCGCAATACATTGCAATCCTCCAAGATTCCACCGTCTTCTCTGTTTATACCATTGTCTAAATTTATTTGGAACAGTTGTTGTTGCATAAGTAGATAAACACATTTTTATTTTATAACCTGCATAGACCAAATGCCATGTGATTTCAATATCTTCTGTCATATTTTTTGAATCAAAACCACCAATTTCTTTAAATGCAGAATTTCTGTAGATTCCCAAGGGTCCAGGAGTCACATAAATCGCATCAATATAACCTAGAAGTTTCCTTGTAAAAGCAATAATGTTATACTCCATTACCTGTAATTTCTCAAGAAATTTATTTTCATTTCTAGGGATACAGATACAAGTAGCAGCTCCAACTTTTTCATCGTCAAAAAAACCCACCATTTTCTCAACAGAATCTTCAGCAGGATAACTATCAGCATCTGTAAAACCAATTAATTCTGTATCAACAAAT
The DNA here is from genome assembly GCA_030620045.1 of archaeon. Taxonomy (GTDB): domain Archaea; phylum Nanobdellota; class Nanobdellia; order Pacearchaeales; family GW2011-AR1; genus JAUXAD01. The sequence continues at coordinate 5,965 of JAUXAD010000002.1, read as the reverse complement.
TCAGCACCATAATTTTTAGCGCCAGCAGCATTACCTGAATTTTCAGGTGTTTGAACAGCCAAAACTTTTGGATATTTTTCTGCAAATTTTTTTATTATCTCATAAGAATTATCTGTACTACAATCATCAACAACAATTATTTTCTTTAGATTATCATATTCTATTTTTAAAAGTGCTTCAATTGTTCCTCCTATATCGTTCTCTTCATTATAACAAGGAACAACAATACTCAAAGAATATTTCCTCGTTGCTTTTGGATAATCAAACAATTCCTTTTTGTTCCTAAAATATAATAATAAAAATAAAAAAAGAAAATAAATAGCAATAAACATATACATCAAATAAATTATTGGAAGGATTTCCATATCACTCTTCAGTTGATTTCTCTTTTAAAGATTCTTGTAATCCAGTATCAGAATCAGTTAAATTAAAATAATCATAGAATTCATTGCTTAAACTTAATTCATTAGTATGCCCCATTTTTTTCTTTCTAATTAATCCTAAATCAAAGAACTTTTTTATGTGCTCATAAGCTTTGTTCCCACGGATTTTAACTACAACTGACTGTTTCATTGGTTGTTTATATGCTATGATTGCAAGTGTCTCCTGCTCTGCTTTGGAAAATTCTGAGTTTCCAGTAGCTAATTTATTTATTATTCCAGAATACTCTTGCTTTACATCCATTTTCCATAAGCCATTCTTTTCTACAATCTCAATCGCTGAATCACTCCTGTCATATTTCTTTTTAAGATTCTCTATTAATTCTTGAATTATAATAGGATTCAAATCAGTCAAGGAAATTAATTCCTGCATTGATAAAAATCTTCCAGAAACAAAAAAAACCGCCTCAATTTTTTTTAAATCTTCGATTTGTTTTGCTTCGTCAATTTCATTTATTGTTTTAGATGAAATGTCCATTAGACATATAAAATGGCAATGTTTAAAAGATTATTGTGCTTAGGAATAAGATGAAAAAGAGAGGAAAAAGAAAAAAAGTTTCTAACAGATTAGTATATGTGCTGACAGCGATAAGTGTTTTGATTCTAATTATAGCAAGTGTTGATTTAATAGTCGGGGAAAAAATTGGTATAGGTGGTTTTGCTATAAGTGGACAAACTCCTTCACATCATTATGGAGAAAATATTTTTCTTAGGGTTGATGGAGATACAAAAACATTGCAACAAGTAATAATTATGAATGAATTTAGGTTTGATGGGAGTTATAATTATTCTGACCCTCCAATCTCAGAAATTTCAAACCCAAGTCATAGTGCAAATGAAATTTGGGTTTCTGTAAAAGACGGTGAAATGTATTTGTTTGATGCGATGGGAAAACCAAATAAACTTTGTCCTGCATCTCCCTTGAAAGATTTATATAAAGGTCCTGTTGATAAAAGTAAAGTGCATCATTATGCAGATGAAATTGAAATTTCTGCAGGAAGGAGTTTTCAAGATGCCATTGATAATAATGAGTTTTGTTGTGTACCCAAAACTTGTGCAAGTTTAGGTGGTTATATATGTGGAACATGGGATGATGATTGTGAAGGAACAGTAAATTGTGGAAGTTGCCCTGGAGGAAACACTTGCAAGGGGGGAACATGCTGTGCCCATGCTTCAGTTAGCTGTTCTAATAATGATGAATATTGGTATGATAGTTGCGGGAACAGAGAAGAAATAAAAAGAGACTGTGGAGGGGATTATTGTCAGGTGTCTAATGAAGGGTGTGAGTCTAAGTATGGGGAGTTGGGGTGGAGAACATGGAGAACATATACCCTTACATGTTGGAATCAAGGATGCTCTGGAGGAGAATGTTATAGCACATCTACTAGTACAGAAGAAGAAGAAGAATGCACTGGTGGAAGGGCATGCATAAATGGAGCGTGTCTTTATCCTGGAGATCCAGATACAAATCCAGTAGGTTGCCCTTACATATACGCTTGTTCAGGGGAAGAATGCACTTATGTTCATGATGCATATGCGCATAGTTTTATGAAATCTTTAGAAGATTACAGTTATCAAACATATAAGGGTAATTTAGATTATGTTAAAATTACAGAACCATTTAAAGACGAAACATCCTACATTACTGATTTTAAAATATATGGAATTGACTCAGATAATTTGTTTCTTCCAGAAGAAGATACTGGCATCTTGCACTCTGTAATTAACCCTAGACAGCCAGATAAAATTGAAGGCGATTCATATTATTTCAGGAAACAAGGAGATAATGCAAAAATAATTATTAATGCAAGACATACTGGTTTACAAAATCAAGTAATAATATATTTATGGAATAACTTGGGAGCAAACTGGTTTGAATTTTATGACAATAAATTCTCTTTACCTATCATAAATAAGATTTGGAGGGATGCTGTTAATCAATTTGGAATGAACATATTAGTAAATGGAGAGGATGTAGGGAGTATAAGGGCAAAATCAGATGTAATTAACAAGCAAGGGGAAGACTTCTTAATTTATGTACCAGTAAAGGAAGATGAATTAAATATCACTCTTGATTATGTGGGGGGATGGTATGTCATTAATAGTGTTACAATTGATTTCTCAGAAGATGTTGAATATAATATAAAGGAAATAAAAACTGACTTCTCTCCTTTTAGTATTGAAAGCGGAGAAGAAAAGATAATTCACCTTAAAGGAAATTCATATGATAATTATTTGTTTAAGATAAAGGGTTGGTATAAACCTTACTGGGCTTTAAAACAGAATCAGACTTTCAAACAAAGTTCAAATCATTTTGTCAGTGAAGTCTTACCTTCAGTAACATCTGGAGATTCATTAAGTTATATTGAAAATTTGCAATAAAACAAAGAACTAAATCTTTTAAACCTTAAACCTCAAAATACTCCCAATCCCACTTAAATTTTTAAACACTCAATTTATCAAAAAATCATTCAGCGGAAACAAGATTTTTTACACTTATATCAGAAAGAAAATCTTTTGAGATTCTTTTGCTTACATTTAATAGTTCTATCCCTAAAATATTTCCTTTTTCATCCAAATCTATAATAGTAAAATCATCTATTTTTTTATTTGAAGCAAATTCTCCATTACTAAACTCTATGTAAACTGCATCTGCTTCTTTATCAAAGGTAATTTTCATATGTAATAAACAGTTATAACATTTATATATTTATCTTTTTCATAGACAACTTCTATGTTAGCTCTTCCAATATTTCCTTGAACATAATATTTTCCTTCTCTTTTATAAGTTTTATTGGAATATTTTATTATATTAATAATTTCATCCTCTGTTATTTTCCTTTTTTTTATTCTGTCTTTTGCATGTTATGTGCAATTTCCAAAACCACTTACAAAACATTTATATTTTAAGTTAAATAAAATTATTACATGGCACTCATTCAAACGATTATCGGATTTGTTTTAATTGGAATAACTATGGAGGTTTTTTGGGCATCAATTTTAAATTCAATTAAAACAAAAAATCCTAGATTAACTGGAGAAACATACTTGTGGATGTTTCTCATTTATGCTATCGTGCCATTCATCTATATATTTGTATTGGCGCATTTTCAAGGAACAAATATTTTTATTAAAGGAATAATCTATATGTTTGCCTTTTATTTGCTTGAATTTGTTTCGGGGTTTTTAATAAAAAAGGCTGTTGGAGTCTCTCCTTGGAATTATGAAGATTATTCCATAAAAATATTTGGCAAAAAATACAAATCAAATCTTTATGGCTTAATTTGTTTAGAACATGCGCCAATTTGGTATCTATACGGAATTATGGGGGAATTTTATTTTATTTTCTTAATGAATTTATAAAAGAAAGTGGTTTTGAAAACTGTCCCTTCGGTCGGTCGCCTTGCAGGCTCCCCACATAACCGCGATTAACAGGCTCGGCTCTTGCAGAGCCTCGACCCAAATTTGCTTCGCAAACTTCTGTTAATCGCATATGTTCTGTGAAAATAATTTTCATTATCAATTTTTCTAATTAATTTATCAAACCCTAAACCTCAATATAGAACCAATCCCACCTAAATTTTTAAATTGCAATCCTTCTTCTGTCTCTGTAGAAACAATTTCAATACTTGAGCTCATATCTTCTGCCAATTTTTTAAATTCCTTTGAAATCTTTTTATCTGTGTCTTTAGACAAAATAAGTAAATCAACAGCACCATATTTCAAAGCTTGTTTAGTGTCCTCCTCACGCAGTGTTGCCATATCCGGCCTCTCGCCTAAAGTTTTAAAAAACTTTTCTAAAATCTTTTTTTCATGAATTATCTCCTGGTCTGCTAAAATATCTTGTGACTTTATAACAAGTTCTTTTAATCCAGATTCATCAGAACCACCAATATCTACTTTACCGATAACCTTATCCCTTAACTTTGTCACCATATATTCGCTATCAAGAAATTCATCTTTCGTAGGCATAGGACCTCCAATCAAAATTCCTTTAAGCTTAGGCATGGCAAAAAAAATCTTTTTCATTTGTTCTGCAATTCTTTTATAGAATTCTTTTGTCAAACCCTCTGTAATCCTATGAAACCTTTGGCTCGATTGACCACCAGCCCGAATCTTACTTGGAATACCTGAAGTCATTTTTTGTAAAGTTTCTATTCTTTTCCCTTCCAATAATCCAATAGTTGCTTCCTTTCTGTCCATTACAAGCAGACCAAAAACTTCAGAAACTTCAAGCATTGCTTTTAAGGGATCTAAAACAAATTCTTTATCACATCTATACAACCTAATTTTCAAAGGCATAGTAGGTTCAATATCCCAGAACCCTAAATCCAATTGCCCTTCAACTTGAGAAATATTCCCACAAAATAAAGCAAGACCATTTTCAGGTGTTTTTTTAAGAGTCTTCAAATGCCTCACAATTTTATCAAGAGCATCAACAACATTCTTTCTCGTCGTAGTTGATTTAATATTCTTTGCAGTAGCTTTTTCTCCTTCAAGCTGCCTCTGAACAGAATTAACATCATACCCTGCAGGAATATAAACTGTAATAAGTTCTGTATGCTTCCCCTTATAAGTTTCAAGTTCTTCAACAATCTCTTCAAGTTCTTCTTTAGTTAAAACCATAGTTTATAGAATCAGAACATATTTATAAAATTAAGTAGTATTAATTTTTTTGTTATTTGCAAAAATTCTTTCTAAATTAGAATAAGACAGTTTCATTTGTTCACCTTCAACTTCTAGACCATAAATACGGCCTTTCCCTCTGTATTCTATTTTTCCAAAAAGATAGTCTTTAACAGAATCTTTAACAATAACAAGATGATCATGATTTCTCATTACTGTCAACCTTTTTTTGTCTAAAGGAATCTCTTCAAATCTTTTCATAAGCTCAAGAAGTTTACTCTTTGAAATCATCCTAAAAAAATAAGAAATTACTTTAAAAATATTTGTATAGTCTAAACAAATCCTACTTTAAACTTTCCTTGTTTAATTTCTTTAGCATTTACAACAGATTTCAAATCATCTAAAACTCCTTTTAATTTTGTTCTATCTTCTTTAGTAATTGTTAAAACAATCTCGGCTTTAACTGATTTATTAACCTTTGATTTTTCTTGTCTAACTTTTGAAATAATTTTAATCATCAAATCAAAAATTTTCTTTTTATCTTGCTCTAATTTAAATATTTTAGGCCATTCAGAAATATGAATACTTTTTTCTTTTTCATATTTTCTATAGTAATTTTGATAAATTTCTTCTGTAATAAAAGGGGTAATTGGAGCTATCATCTTCAAAATAGCAAGTAAAGAATGATACAAAGTAAAAAAAGCAGATTCTTTTTCTTTTTTAGTTCCATTATAAACTCTATGTTTAACAATCTCAAGATAATTGTCGCAAAAAATCTTCCAGAAAAAATTATCAACACCTGACTTAACTTTTGAATATTCATATTCTTTGAAACTTTCTGTAGATTTTTTAATTAATTCATTTAATCTGGCTAAAAATATCTTATCAGTTTCATGAAG
>JAUXAD010000019.1 GCA_030620045.1 archaeon | reverse complement strand
ACCTCCTCCCCCTTCTCATCAAGATATTTCATAAACTCTTCTTCACTTAATTCTTCTTCCTTAATCTCCTTTCCTTTATATCCACATTTTTTGCATTCCCACATTCCAACTTCTCCAATAACAACTCCAACATTGTCGCTGTTACACTTTGGACATTTTCTTAGTTTGAAAGTTTTAGTTTTTGGTTTAGGCATTTTAAACATCCAACTGCGCCTCCCTTGCATTCTTTGAAATAAACATCTTCCTTGCCTGAACATCATCACCCATAAGCATTGAAAAAGTTCTGTCAGCCTCGACAGCATCTTCAATAAAAATCTTTTTAATTTTTCGTGTTTTTGGGTTCATTGTCGTATCCCATAACTGAGTTGAACTCATTTCACCAAGACCCTTAAATCTAGTAACATTAGATGTTCCAAGTTTTTCAGTAACTCTCTTAAGTTCTTTATCTGAATAAACATAATAATCTTTCCTTTTTCTAATCCTATACAATGGTGGCATAGCAGCATAAACATTCCCATTCTCAATTAATTGATGCATGAATCTAAAGAAGAAAGTCAAAAGTAAAGTTTTAATATGCTCACCGTCGACATCTGCATCTGTCATAATTATTATTTTATTGTATCTCAATTTTTCTATATTAAACTGTTCTCCAACTCCAGTTCCAATTGCAGTTATCATATTTACTATCTCCTCGCTTGAAAGTGTCTTAGCAGGATTTGCTTTCTCAACATTCAAAATTTTTCCCTTCAAAGGAAGTATTGCTTGATTTTCTTTATTCCTTGCCATTTTTGCAGAACCCCCAGCACTCTCTCCTTCAACAAGATAAAGCTCAGTATTCTCAGACTTCTTATTTGAACAATCAGCAAGTTTTCCTGGCAAGCCCCCTAATGAAAACGCATTTTTTCTTCTTACTAAATCTTTAGCTTTTTTAGCAGCCAACCTTGCCTTGGCAGCATCTGTGGCTTTTGAAACAATCTTTTTTGCAATTGAAGGATTCTCTTCAAAAAATTCTGACAAAGCAGAAGTCACAACAGAGTCAACAAAACCTTTCACTTCGCTATTTCCTAATTTAGTTTTTGTCTGCCCTTCAAATTGAGGTTCAGGAATTTTAATGCTAATAATTGCTGTCAAACCTTCTCGAACATCATCTCCTGAAAGATTTCCATCCTTCAATACTCCTTTCTTCTTCGCATAATCATTAATAACCCTTGTTAGAGCAGTCTTAAAACCAAAAACATGCGTCCCTCCCTCAACAGTGTTTATAGTATTCACAAAACCAAAAATATTTTCCTGATAACCACTATTATATTGGATAGAAACTTCTATAATTGTATGATCCATTTCTCTCTTAAAGTAAATTGGCTTATTTATGACATCTTTAGATTTATTAATCCACTTTACAAATTCTATCAAACCACCCACAGCAAAAAATTCTATTTTTTTATTCTTTACTTCATCATTCAATTCTATTTTCAAACCAGCATTCAAAAAAGCTATTTCTCTAAATCTCGTTTCTAAAATCTTATAGTCAAATTCAAGTGTAGAAAAAATCTCAGGGTCAGGCCAAAATGTAACTTTTGTCCCAGTATCACTGCACTTTCCAATAACTTTTAATTTTGTTTTAACATTCCCCCTTGAGTATTCTTGTCTATAAATTTTCCCTTTTCTTTTTATCTCAACAATTAACTTTTTTGATAAAGCATTAACAACTGAAATCCCGACCCCATGCAATCCTCCAGAAATCGCATAAGATTTTTTGTCAAATTTCCCTCCAGCATGCAATTTTGTTAAAGCCAATTGAACAGCAGGAACCTTATAAATGGGATGTATATCTACTGGAATTCCTCTGCCATCATCCTCAATTGCAACAGAGCCATCTTTATTAAGAGAAACATTTATTTTGTTGCAATGACCAGCAAGAGCCTCATCCACAGAATTATCCACTGCCTCGTATACCAAATGATGCTGACCATCCTTACCAGTAGAACCAATATACATACTTGGGCGACGTCTTATCCCCTCCAATCCTTCTAAAACTTTTATAGATTGAGCACCATACTTTTCCTTATCCTTGCTCATTTTTACCTCCAATCTTGTATAGCATACATTTTGGTATAAAAGGTTTAATAATTTCTATTAATCTTTTAGAATCTTCTTGTTTAAATCTAAGATAATAATATTTACTATCTCTAAAACCAATAGTAGGATCAAGATCAAATTTAGTGTTGAAAAATTCCTTCATAAATTTATGCTCTTCTAAAGAAAAAGAGTTAGTACATAAAACAATATAGCCTTGTCTATTATCATAACTTCCATCATCACAAATCCAAATAGCTAAACTCTGAGGATTTAATTGATTTAATATATTTTCAGTTATTGTCTTTCTCCCATATTTATAAAATAAACTTCTATAATAATTAAACACCTGATGAGTATGTGTTGAGAAATCAATGGCATTAATAAAATGATTTTTAATTTTTCTCTTAGTCTCTCTAAATTCAGAAATTCCAAATTGTTTTAGTAAATCAGATTTCCATTTTGCATAATCTCTTTGTTTCAAAGAATGTGAAAATCTAAAACAACAATTTTTTTCTCTTTGTCTGATACTTGCATCTCCTAATAAACTTCCAAGAATCAAATCATGTTCATCTTGACTTAATAACAAAAGAGGATTTCTCTGAATCTCTATCTTCCATTGTCTTATTAAGCTAATCAACGTTTTAGGAGAAATATATTTAAGATCATATTTCTTAAAAAAAATTGTAACTTCCCTATCTGTCCTAAGACCTGACAAAATACCTGCTTTACTCCTCTGAATATTTGGTATTAGTCTTAATATTCTTCCTTCATTTATAGCTGAATTAAGAATTCTTGGCCTTATTTTCAATTCATTAGATAATATCAAAATATCTCCTTTCTTCTTTATTTTCCTAGATAGTTCTACTATATCAAACCTTTTCCTTATTCCTTCCAATCCCTCAAGAACCTTAATAGATTCTGCAGTGTAATCTTTTTTCAAAGCCATTTTTCAATACAATATTTTAAATTTTAATGTAAAATCTGTCCAGATTCAGATTAATTATAGTTAAAAAAAGCTATAATCCTTTATAAACTTTTCTACCCAAAAAACCAGTTTGTCGTCGATAAAAATTAAAAAAGAATCTAAACAATATATTTAAAAAATAATAAGCTTTTGAAAAAGTATGAAAAAAATAATCATCTTCCTATCTATTATCATCTTGTTGGTTTTTGCGGTAGTTATATTTTCTTATTTATCAAAAAAAAATATAACAGGAGAAACTATTAAAGAAATCTATACATTTACAAAAGCAATATGCAATGAAACTAATTATTGCCAGGATTATGAAATTGTATGTAATAATAAGGGCCTTGTGGATATGAAGCCAATTACAGGAGCAACAGTTCAACATTCTTTAGATTGGAAGGACCCTAGGAGCGAAGAAATAATAAATAGATTATGCGAATAATTATCTCAAAACTTGTTTTATTTTTCTCTGCATTTCTAATTCTAAATTAAGCTTTCTCTTTTTTAATCTACTCTCATGTTCTTGTATTTCTCTCTTTAATTTTAATTCAAATTCACTATTTAGCATCTTACGAATTATTCTCTCTTTTTTAGAAAGTTCTTCACGTAAATCTTTATGAAATTCTTTAGTTAGATTCTCCCTAATCCTTTCCTCTTTTTTCTGCAATATATCATTTATATCATTTCTTCTTTTTTCTAATTCTTTATCAGCATGTTCTTTTAACTCTTCTTTATACCTTTTTCCTAAAGAAACTTTTTCTGTTTGAAGTTTCTTTTTAAGTTGTTCATTGAACTTTTCAGAAATTTCTTTTTGTAAGGAAGTCTTAACTTTCTTCTCATATTTTTTATTAAATTCTTGACTTAATGCAACATATCTCTCCCTAAATCCTTGCTCTCTTTTTTCCAAGTCATTCTTCAAAATACTATCCATTTCTTTTTCTTTTGCTCTAGTCCTATTTGACAAGGATGATTTAATATCACTCAAGAAAACATTGAAATCTGTATCAATCAACATTCCAACTCCACTATCAATTCTTCCTTTTTTCTTTTTTCCTCCTTCGACTTCTTTACTCAATTTTTTAATCTCTCCTTTAAGTTTAGGGAGATCTTCTTTTATATCATGAATATCTTTTTTAACAGAACCCCTTCTTCTTGAAGGACGATATTTTTTATTAATTCTTAATTTTAAAGATTTAATTGATCTTTCAATCATAGGGATATCAGAAACATTTTTTAGTCTAGCTCTTATTGCTTGCTCTTCTCCACTAAAACCTCGTGCATCCAAAGAGTTGAGTTCTCTTCTCAATTCTTTTAATCTTCCAACTCCAAATTGAAAAGTTTCAAAGTCTTTTCTACTAATTGAAGATTGTTTTGATTTTTTCCCAGCAACTTTTTTTTGACTCTTTTTCACAACTTTTTTTAATTTCTTTTTCAAACCTTTCTTTATTCCTCTTTTTTTCTTCGTCACCATTTTTTTATGTATGTATTATGTTATTATACTTTTTAAATGTTATTTTTATGATATTTATTTATATCCTTTTTTTCTCCAATTCTTTACTTGCTTAGCAATATCTTGTTTTGAAATTTTTTTTAACTCTCTTCCCCCTTCAGGCATTTTAAAACCTTGCTCTTCCCATTCTTTTAATTTTCCTTTAATCTCTTTCTTTTTCCCTTCTTTCCTTAATTTTCTCGCCTCTTTTCTTTGTACTTTTTGTTTGTATTTAATCTTTCCAACTATTTCTCTCTCCAAGGTCTCTAGTTTTCTAGCTCTTCTTTTCTTTTCAGGATAAGACCTTATTTTTTCTATTCCTACTTTAGATCTTTTAATCAATTCTAGATTTCTTTTTATTTCTTTATTTTGTTGTTTTTTAAGTTGAATTGATAACTCATCTCTTGTTTTAATAAAATAAAAAAATAAGACCAAAATTCCAATGATAAAAACTAATAGGGCTATCACAAAAAAGTTCAAATCTCCAGAAAATAATCCAAACCTTTTTTCTGATATAGTAAATAAATAACCAGAGACACTTTTAATTCCATTATAATCTATTAAAGTAATAAACACATAATCTCCTTGAAGCCATGTTTTTGGAATATCAATTATTTTTTCTATCGAAAGACTGCCATTAATTGTTCTGTCTTCCTCCTCTAACAAAATTATCTCATTATTAAAATTCTTAACAAAATATTCTAATTTAATCTCACGTAAATTATCTCCATTCATATCAAATAATTTTATCTCAACCCCCAAGGTCCCTCCAGGATAAAGATTACTATGTTCGATAATACTATCTTGATTAATCGAAAAAATACGATTCCTATTCTTAATACTAATCATAATCGGAATTTTCTTCTCTAAAAGTTGTGTTGCAATTACTAACTGCCCAGAATATACCCCAACCTCATTTTTATTATCTTTAAAATATATTTTTACTTCTTTTGATCCTTTAGGTGCAAGTATAAACTCCTCATTTTCTAATGATACCAAATCTTCAAGATTGTTAAAATAAAGCTTAAAATTCTGTTCTATTGATTCGTGATTAGTGATTTTTATTGTTTTAATATGTTCATCTTGTAAAAGAACATTCAACTTCAGGAGAGTAGGATTTACTGAAAAACTTTCTTTTTGAGAGAAAAAATTAATACTTAAAATTGCAAATATAGATACAATCACTATTAGTCCTATTATCAAAACCCTTTTTTTATTTTTTATTTGTATTTTAGCCTTATTTTTCTCCACCATCTTTTTTATTTACTTCTTTTCACTTTTTTTATCATATTTTTATATCTCCTAATTAGCAAAACCATTCCTACAGATATCAAAGAAAGAAAAATTAAAGCAACAAGTATTATTTGATCTCTTCCTAATTCAAATCTCTCCCTTATTTTAAAATGTGAACTTGCAACTGCAACACCATCTGGGTAGACTAATTCAACTCCAAGAACATAATTTCCACTAAGTAAATCTTTTGTGTGAAACTTTTTGCTAAATGTCTTCTGGTCAGACACCGCAATTGTTTCAGATTCTGTTAAATGAATATTGCCATCAAAATCTTTTATCATATAATTAAGGATCACATCTTTATATTTCTGCACACCCATTTCTAATAAGTCTATTTGTGCTTTTAAATTTTCCCCTAAATTAATTGTTTTCATGGCTTCTGGAATGGATACTGTAATATCAAATAAACTTTTTTCAGATTCCACATTAATTATTACAAGTGCTTCTTTTCTTATATAACTGGAAGTTATAATAATTTTCCCTGTATAAATTCCAGATTTGTTTGGAGCATTAATTTTAAACTCAATACGCTTCATACTTTTTGAACTTATATTTACACTTGTTTCTTCAAAAGAAATAATATCCTCAAGAGATTCTACATGAACATTAAAACTTCTTTCTGAATTTTCTTTATTAGTAATTGTTATTTCATCAAAAGAAATTCCATTCAGTATCATGGTTTTTTCAAATAGCTCAGGGCTGATGGTAAATTTGATTACTTCACCTCCACCACCATTACCTCCATTTCCAGAAATAACTGCTGCAACAGGTGTCTCCTCAGCAGAATAAACACTAAAACTAGTAACAGTAAAATTCAAAGTCCCACCAGAATAACTATTTTTAGTGCAAACTGTAGAAGAACAAACAGCACCATCTTTCAAAATCCTTGGATTACTAAATGTTAAATTATATAGGTATAAAGTTGCTGTTTTACTATCTAAGTCAGATAATGTAATTGAATCTAATTCAATCCTGTTATTTGAAATTTCTACATAACTATCTAAGTCCACTCCAGAAGACAAATTAACCTCTTCATTAAAACTAATTTTTCCATATGCTGGTTGATCTATAATTAAATTAATTATATTATTCATATCTACATCAGAAAAATCAGTTGTATTTCCTGAAAATTCTGTAGACAAAACCACACTCAAGCTTCTTTCTTCACTTGAACCAACATTGTTAGCTTCATCTGTGCAATTAATGCTCCAAACATAAATTCCAACAGGAAGATTATTTGATGTGATATTCATAGTCACATTTTTTATTACACTTGAATTTGTCTGATTTATTTCATTATCAATTATCAAACTACAATTAGTTACATCATTATCATCACTAACATTATAACTAAAAGTTACATTTCCATCACTATCACCTGCATCATCACTGGGAGATGTAAGATTAATAAGAGGAGCAGAAGTATCAGGGGTATAATCAATCGTAACATTATATAGTTTAGAAGTAGAACTTGTATTTGTAGTTTCAAAAACAAATCTATATTGAAAATATTGATTATTTGCAACTGATAAATCTTGTGGAGAAGTATTAGTAATGTCTGCAAAACTTTCTCCATAGCACAAACTATCATTACAACTTCTTACTGTTAAATTCAAGGTTGTATTACTCGGAACAGTTGATTCCCAAGAAATATTATTCCAAGTAGAAATAATAGTTGCATTAAAAATCTCTGATGTGTAATTTCCTGTAGAAACATATTTTGTACTAAATTTCTTACAAATTAATAAAGGAACATGAGCTAAAATATTATCCCCATTCTCGTGATTCCCACCTCCCCATGCATGCCTATGATCGTTATAACTAGCCCAAAAATTATCATCATAATCCTGACGAGCTCCAGTACAACCTACATTGAACCAACCACTCCACATGCCTGCATGATTATGAGTATGACTATTTGCTCCACCTGTCGCTCCACTTGTACTTTTAAGATTAATAAATTTATCTTCAGCTTCTGTAAATAAACTCCAGCCATTTGGGCAATCAGACCCCTTAAAAAATGCTACTACTCCAATAGGAATCTCAATAGTTTCTTCATCATTTCTAATAGGGATTAAACTATACCATTCAGGATAATTATTACCATTAGGATGAGTATGATCGGCAGTATGCTGATGAGAATTAGGCTGACCATAACACCAGTTAATAGCACCTGAAGGAGAAGCATGAATAGAGCTAGCTGTATTACCTGTAAAGCTATGTGAATGTGAAGCTGCTCCACCAGTTCCTCCTCCAGTCGTATTCATTTTAATAAATTTATCATAGACCGTAGACCAAGCTGTCCATCCAGTTGGAACAGAAGCACCGTCATAAAATAATGTTGTATTTGCTGGCAAAGTCGTTCCTCCTACTGCAGGAATCACAGTATAATATGGTGGCTCATTATTATCTGGTCCATGACCGTGACTAAAGCCATGAACGCCAGCATCACAATTGCCCACATAGGGATTGGGTAAATAATTTTCTACAAACCAAATTGGTGCTGCACCTCCAAAATCAAAGTAAGATGAAACATGCTCATGAGTATTTGAACCAGTAGCAGTTCCTTGAGCATCTGAACCCCTAAGATACTGCCCTGTTAAATTAAGAGAATCATCAATACCATTCAGAACATTCCAGCTCTCTTCAGGAGTAGAAGAGAAAAAAGCTATCATATCTTGATCTATATTATTTAATGTCAAAGTTACTGCTTCTATCGTATCATTATATTCTGTTTGATTGTATGTCCCATTATTAAAACTTGACGAAGAATTATATGTCCATGTCGCAAATCCAGTCCATCCAATTTTCCCAACAAAAAATAAAAAAATAAAAAGTATAGCAACAAGTATTAATAATCCAAGAAAATTTTTACCAAAACTTTTTTTCCTCCTCTTTTTCTCCATCTTTCACAAAGGAAAAAGAGATATATAAAGATTATTGATAAATATCTCCTCTCAATCAAAACATTTAGTGCATATTGTTCAAAATAAAAATAATATATAATTAACATTTGGTAGAAAAAGAAAGATTTATAAACATATGTTAAATTTAATTAACATATGTTAAATTTAATTAACAATCTAAGTCCTTTTTTTGAAGACTGTTATAGAAGAATCAATGTTAGAGAATATGCGAAAATTATAAAAGTTTCACCTCCAACTGCTTCTAAACTGCTTACTCTTTATCTTAAAGAAAGACTTCTGAAAAAAGAAGAATATAGAAATTATCTATTTTTCTATGTAAATAGAGAAAGTAAACAGTTTGTTGAGTTATCAAGAATATATTGGAGTTTTAAATTAGAGAAATTAGTTGAATTTACGAAGAAGAAACTTCTTAATCCAACACTGGTTTTATTTGGCTCACTTGCAAAAGCTGAAGTAAAAAAAGATTCAGATATAGATATAGCACTATTTGCTCCTAAAAAAGAAATAAATCTTGAGATTTTTGAAGCAAAACTCAAAAGAAGAATTCAGATATTCTGGTTCCAATCTTTAAAAGATATAAAAAGCAAAGAACTTGCAAATAATATTCTCAATGGCCATATATTGGGGGGAAGACTAAAGTTATAATGGACTGGGAAGAATGTTGTAAAAAAAGATTTGTAAAAGAAATTAAAGAAGATATAGAATTAATCCAATCATTAATAAAAACAAGTAATAACAAATTGGAATCTTCAAATAAATTAGAAATTAGCGAAATAACTGCTACCTCAAAACTTTCTCTGGCATATGATTCTTTAAGAGAACTTCTTGAGGCATTAGCTATTAAAAGAGGATATAAAATATACAATCATGAATGCTATACCTCTTTTTTAAAAGAAGTATTAAATGAAAAGGGGAAAGGAGAAGATTTTGATGAGATAAGGATAATCAGAAATAATATTAATTATTATGGAAAAGAAATTACTATTGAAAAAGCAGATGAAGTTATAAATAGAATAAAATATCTTAGAAACCAAATATATAATATTATAAACAAAAAGAGACTTATGTAATTATACAATTTTCTCTTTCTTAGAAATCCACCTAACTTTTCGTCTCTTCATCAGCATATTTTTCCTGCATTTTGAAGAACATAAATAATTAATAGTTCCATCTTTCATAACTAATGTTAATCCTTTTGGAAATTCATACTGCTTCCCGCAATAAACACATTTAGGCATTTTGATTCTCCAAATCCTTTCTTATTTTTTCAATCTGCTTTTTAAGAATTTGTAAATCTTTTTTAATTGCATTCCAGACAGCATTTAAATCAACCCTAAAATATCCGTGAATTATTATATCTCTCATTCCAGCTATTTTGTTCCAGGGAATGTAGGGGTATTTTTCTCTAAAAGACTTTGGGATGTTCTTAACAGCTTCTCCAATAATTTCGAATCTACGAACAGTGGCATCAACAATTAATTTATCTGATTTAAATTTAGATAATGATAACTTCTCAGTTGAATGTTCAATTAAGTTAATATTCTCCAAAATATCATCAAGAAACAAAATTAAATCTCTTTTCATATTATTTTTATCTCACTTTCTAAAATTTTCTTTTTTAAGTAAGGATGAATATATTTATAACTAACAATATCTACTTTTTTATTTAAGACTCCTTCCAACTCAATTTTTAATCCAGAAATATCCAACAAACTCAAATCTTTTCCCGGCTCAATTAATATATCAATATCACTATTTTTCTTTTGTTCCCCCCTTGCATAAGAACCAAATATTCCTGCCCTAACTATCTTGTGTTTTTTAAGAATATTCGCAATCTTCGATTTTATTTTTTTATTATTTAAGTTCATGTTATTGCCAAAAAGGACTTATTTAAATAATTAACTAAATTTTTAGTGCAAAAAAATCCTTCTCCTTCCAATTTTATGTATAAACTCCTTTTGTAACTTTAGATTTAATTCTTCTTGCTTCAATTTCAGTTTCTCTAAGCATTAAAAAATCCCCAAGCCTTATAGGTCCCTTAACATTTCTTCTCATACTTCTTCCTTTATCCTTTCCTTCCTGAACCAAACATTTAACTTGGGTAATTTCCCCCCTAAAACCAGTCCTCCCAATAAGTTCCTCAACCTTTGCAGGAACAACTTCTCCTAAAATTTTATCAGAACCTTTTGAACCAGATTGTTTTTTCTCCTGAATTTTTTGTTGTTTAGCCATTTTAATATCTTCTCCTTTCTCTGCAATTATAAAATCCCATTCTTTCCTCAACACAAGGACCTCTACCATCATCCCCTTCATAAAAAACATCTTTATCTTTTGCATAAGAACATCCAAAAAAAGCTTCCCTACAAATATCTTCCCATCCTCCACTTAATTCATCTTCCATTTCATTCCCCCCCTAAAGAAGCAATCTCTTTCTCAGCCTCTCCAGCATCAATAACTACAACACTAGATGCAGAAACAGGAAGACCTGCCACAATTCCTAATTTTTCTTTACTATCAACTTCTTGACAAGGAATATTTTTCTCCTTACACAAAACAGGAATATGCTGAACAATTTCTTTAGGTTCTATATCTTTTGCATATGCAACAAGTTTCGCCGTCCCTCTCTCAATCGCTTTAGTAACTTCGTTAGTCCCTTTCTCTATTTTCCCTGTCTTCTTAGCTTTTTCAATTAAACTATATATGTCTGTCATTTTATATCACAAGGATTAGACATCCTCGTATCATTGGATAATTTAAAATAAAGAAATCAGTTTAAAAATGTTTTGTTATTGACAAAGTATAAATACAAGGTATCTCTTTGTTCGAACATGAAAAAGATTAAGGTACTTCCGATATATCCTGAATTTCCCCACACTTTTTGGAGTTTTAAAAAAGCTCTAAAGTATATTGGAAAAAAGGCGATAATGCCCCCTACTGGATTAGCTACAGTTCTTGCAATGCTTCCTAAAAACTACTTTGATGCTCAAAAAATAGCTGATTTAAATACAAGAAACTTAAAGGACAAACAGATAAAAGAATCAGAATTAGTTATGATTTCTTCAATGATAATTCAAGAAGATTCTCAAAACGAGATAATTGACAGGGCTCATTTTTATAAAAAACCTGTTGTTGTTGGAGGTGTTTTTCCAACAGAATATCCTGAAAGAAACTCAAAAGCAGATTATATAATTACTGGAGAAGCAGAAATAACACTTCCTGTTTTTATAGAGGATTTTTTGAATGGGAATCCAAAAAAAATCTATACAGAAGAAGAGGTAATAAAAAATGGAAGATGTAAAGTTAAATTAAATCAATTCAATAAGCCGTATTTAGATCAGACACCAATTCCAAGATGGGATTTATTAAATTTAAAGAATTATGATAGTGTTTCAATACAATATTCAAGAGGATGCCCAGGTAAATGCAATTTTTGCGATATAATAAAATTATTCGGTAGAGTAACAAGAACAAAACCTCCTGAACAAATGATAGCAGAATTAAATGCGTTATATAATACAGGATTCAGAGGTTCTGTATATATAGCAGCTGACAATCTTATGGGCAATAAAAAAAATCTTGAAGGATTCTTATCAAAGCAAATAACATGGCAAGAATTAAACAAATATCCTTTTTCATACATATCAGAAGCAAGTATTGATCTAGGATGGGAATCAAACAAGGGAATTCGTAAAATGATGAATAAAGCAGGTTATAGTAAGGTTTTTGTAGGGGTTGAATCAACTGATTTAGAAGTTTTAAAGAAAATAGGAAAAGAAAAAAATATCAAAATTCCTATTGAAGATTCTATAATTAACATACAAAAAGACGGTATAGAGGTTACAGCAGGTATAATAATTGGACTTGATGATGAAAAACCAAACATTTTTGAGAAATTTTATGAATTTGGACAAAAAACAGGAATTGTTGAACTCATGCCAAGCCTTCTCACTGCATTAAAAAGCACTGATTTTTACAAACAACTTAAAGAAGAAAAAAGACTTAAGGGAGAATCTACTGGAAACAACACACATCAACTTTATTTTAACTTTAAAACACAGCTTAATGAATCTTTTCTCTTTAAAGGTTATAAAGGACTAATAAAAAAACTATATGATCCAAAAAATTATTATGAAAGAGATAGAATTTTGCAAAAAAATTTAGGAGAAAATGCAAGACTCGAAAATAGAAAAAACCTAAGAGATTATATTGCATTTATTAAATCTATAAAAAACAGATTATTTGCTAAGGGAGGACTTCAGTACGCAAAAAATCTAATTAGAACCGCAGTAAAAAATCCAAAATATATTCCAGAATTAGTCATTCGCGCAATAAAATTAGATGATTTTATGACAATCACAGAAAAAACACTTAGAGAAAATAATTAGTTATTTCCACTTAACATCAACATCATCGGTTCTTTGTCGTGGCTTTATGTCAACCTCATTAAAATCTACTTTAATCCCTTTCTCAAACATAACCTCTCCTAAAAAAGCAATCATTGCTCCGTTATCAACTAACAAAGAATTTTCAAGACAAAAAAATTTCGCTCCCCTTTCTTTGCACATTATTTTACACATCTCTTGCAATCTTGTGTTACAAGCAACCCCCCCTCCAAGAAGAAGTTCTTTTTTTCCTGTATGAGCCAAAGCTCTTTCAGCAGTTTCAACAAGCATAGCAAAAACAGTCTCTTGCATTGAATAGCTCAAGTCAGACAGAGAATATTCTCCTGATTCTAACTTCTGTTTTAAATTAGTAAGAATTCCAGAAAGTGCAATATCCATTCCCTTAACCTTGTAAGGCAATTCAATATATTTCTTTCCTCTCTTAGAAAGATTCTCTATCGCTGGTCCTCCAGGAAAACCTATCCCAGCATATCTTGCAAAAGTATCAATAAAATTCCCAGCACCAATATCAAGAGTTTCTCCAAATATTCTATATTTGCCAGACGCATAAGCAATTATCTGAGTATTGGCTCCAGAAACATAAAGCATCACAGGATTTTTAGCCCCAGTAAGTTTGCCAATCTCTAAGTGAGCAACGCAATGATTTACAGGAACTATTGGCTTTTTCAATTTCTTCGCAACTTCCTTAGTAAACTTCATACCCTCTAATAAACAAGGAGCAAGACCTGGTCCTTGTGAAAAAGCAATTGCATCAATATTTTCTTCTTTAATTTCTGCAAAATCCAACGCCTCAAAATAAATTTCATTTTTATTATTCCTGTGATGCTTTGCTGCTTCCATCGGAATAATTCCACCTTTTTCAGTTGTATATGTCTCTTTAATATTTGCTAAAACTTTTCCATTCTTTACAATACCAATTCCAAAAGTATGTGCAGTTGATTCAATTCCTAAAATTATCATCTCTTAATCTTCTTTGCATAAGATTTAATTTGTCCCTGAGAAAATCCATACTTAATCTTACCAAATTCTGATTCAAATCTTTTAGTTGATTCAAATAATTCTTTAGCATAACCTTTTTTAATAGCAATTTTGTCTGCTTGAATTTCAATTTTCTTTCTAAATTTCTTAGAAAGCCAATAAATTATAAACAACAAAATATTTCCGAAAAATCTTTCCCCATTAGATTGCTTTGCATGACAAATTTCATGAATCAAAAGCCCTTTTTTCTCTTTATCAGAAAACTTCCTGCATTTTTTGTTTATCCCAATTAAATTTAATATAGGAAGATAAAAAGCATAACCACTAAGAATTGTAAATTCAAATATCTTCGGATTCTTTCCCTTTAATTCAGGAAAACTTGTATTAATAAATTCATTAATAATTTTTTCGTATTTATTAATTATTGTCATAAATAGGATAGAAAAATATAATTTATAAAACTTAACTTAGAAATCAGATAAAACAACTCTTACTAGGGCTCTGTTAAAATATCTATCATTTATAAATTTAAAAACCTTTTGATTTGTCGAAGATAACTTTAAAAATAATTTTTTCTAAATAAATTCATGGAATTTTGTAAAAAATGCGGAAAACTATTAAAAATAGATAGAGGAACAATCAAATGTAGTTGCGGCTTTAGCAAAATATCAGATTCTAAAATATCCTCTACTGAAAAAATAAAAAAACCTAAAGAAAAAGGAACAGGAATCTTTGAGAAAAAAGAATTTGAAGAAAAAGGATTCCCCCATACATGTAAAAAATGTGGGCACGAATATTCAGATGTTGTTGATTTAGGAGTTTCTTATAGTGATGAAGCAAATATTCATTTGTTCAAGTGTAAAAAATGTGGATATGTTGAAAGAGATGCTTATGGTTCTAGTAATGAATAAGAGAATTACCCTCTTCAATGTTATATGTAATAAATTATATATATCTTTATAAAAATATTTTTAGATGTTTAGATATGGGAAAAGGACCAATATTTGGCTTATGCGCAGCATTATTGTTAGCTGGATTTCAAGCAAAAGCAGAAGATGTGAAAGCCAAACTTTTTTCTAAAATGCCTACATTAAATAATTTGATTATGCCATATGATAATTTAAACCAGACTAGAATATCTAATTTACAAGACATTCCTGGATATATACAAAAATTAGAAGGAAAAACACCAGAACAAATAGCAGAAATTGTCTTGCCCCCTATTACTCTAGCAAATGATTTTCCTCTTTTTTACATTAAAGGGAAAGACCTATCTGCTTATTTAAGGGGAGGTATCAAAGCAAGTTTTCCTAAATCTGATAACGGCCAAGTAGATTTTAGTGCAATGACTACTCTTGAGCTAATTCTTAATTCTCCTGCACTTAACAAAAGTCACAGCGACTTTGGAGATATGATGCACAAACTTTATCTTGTTCTTGGAATGAATAATGAATTTTTTGCTAGGTCAAAAGATTTAAGAGGAATAAACATAGAGAAAACTCTAGAAAGTTTTCCAGATAGTCTGCCCACTATATTTAATATGTTTGAACATAGTCATGGAGTTTATGTAGATTTATATGCTGAATTAGAATTTGATGAAGGTACAGACATACTGGCTAATATAGGGATTTATGATTTCTTAACTTTCTCTTCAGAAAAATCTCCAACATTTAGATCTTCTGTAGGAATTAAACTGCCTAAAATTGAAATCTTTGGACATGAAACTGGCTTAAGACCTTATGGCATTTTAACTTTTGAAAAAGGAGTTCCTTATTGGGGAATTTCAAGTGAAAAATATGGCGCAGGAGTAGGAATTACACTTGAAGGAGAACAGGGAAATGCCCTTCTTGGTCTAGAAGCAGATATAGATAAAGGACCAACATTTATTGGAAAATTCTGTCTTAATTAACTTTATCACCATATCTCTTTTTTCTTTCTCCAAGAAATTCCTTAATCTCACGTACTTCACTTTCAAGATATTCAAGTCTTCCATTTAATAACTCTGAAGGAATCGGAACACGAAATTCCCCTTCTTTGGTCTGCGCTCGCAGGATTAGTCTTTTATCATCAGAAGTAAGAGATGGAAGGTTAAAGAATTCCTCTAAGGACATTATACTCGAATGGCTTCGAATTGATTCAGCCATTAATAAAGTCTCTCCAATTCTAAACTTTCCCGGAGTTATTAATCTAAATAAAATAGCTTTTTTATCAAATAATCCTTCAGAATAAACATGCTCCATTTCAGTCATATAATTTTTGTCAAATTCACTTTTTTCTTCTTCCTTTGCTTTTTGCATATTCCTATGGCGTTCAATTTTTGATAAAAAATCTGCTTCTCGTATTTCAAACTCCCTTAATCCTCTTTCTTCCCTGTATTGTTCTCTCTCTCCTTCATGTTCTGAAAGTTGTTTTCTTAAATCCATTATCGCCCCTTTTTCTCTTCTTATTTTAGTCTCCAATCTTTTATAATGAGCAGATAAATTCTGCCATCTCTTAACAATAAGACCTGAATCTATTCCATGTACTTCTCTTTTTAAAGCTTGTTTTAAAGAGTACTCACTATACGAATTAAAAATATAATCATCTAAGTTTCCTGCATTTCCCATAGAGAAACCTTAAAATACGATTATATAAATCTTATCATTAGAAATAAACTAAACAAAATAAAAAATAAAATTAGTAAGGTTATCTTTTCTTTTTCTTTTTCACTGGCTTTTTCTTAGCAACCTTTTTCTTTTTCCTTTTTCCACCCCTAGACATCTTTGCTTCACATACATTTCCCTTACCATCTACATAGTAAAGATAACCAGGTTTTCTTTTAACAACATTCTTTTTAACAACTTTTCCCATAATTTTTTACCTCCTTTTTTAGTATTATATAAAATAAACAACAGAATACTATTTAAACTTTTCTGTTACCGACGAGCAATTGCACGAAATCACATCAAAACCAGAGAGAGTGCGATTGGGAGCAGAAAAGTCCAACAATCTTTTCATATCTCTTATTAATCGG